>JADLHH010000305.1 GCA_020848855.1 Anaerolineae bacterium
ACAAAAACGCCTGCCAATCGGTGGGCAGGCGTCGAAACTTGTTGGGCGCAATAGGACTCGAACCTATAACATCAGTCTTGTAAGGACTGCGCTCTGCCAATTGAGCTATGCACCCGCTTCACCTCATGTTATAGTAGCGGGTAGGGTTTATCAATGCCGATATATTCCAGGAGTGGCGAATACCAGGGGGATGTACTTGTAGGGGCGAGGCCTTGCCTCGCCCATTATCTCCCCAATCTTCCCCGCTCCCCATATTCCTGAATCGCGCCATGCACGAGCCGCTTCGTCATCACACCTAGCGTCTACAACCTCGGCGGCGTGACTCCAACCTGCCCCTGATACTTGCCCTTGCGGTCGGCATACGAAACTTCGCATTCCTCGTCGGCTTCGAGGAACAGCACCTGCGCGATGCCCTCGTTGGCGTATATCTTGGCGGGCAGCGGCGTCGTGTTGCTGATCTCGATGGTGACGTAGCCTTCCCAGCCCGGCTCGAACGGCGTCACGTTGACGACGATGCCGGAGCGGGCGTAGGTCGACTTGCCCAGGCAGATGCACAGCACGCCGCGCGGCACGCGAAAATACTCGACCGAGCGCGCCAGCGCGAACGAATTCGGCGGGATGATCGCCACGTCGGTGGTGATATCCACAAACGACTCGCTGGCGAAATTCTTGGGATCGACGACGGCGGAATACACGTTGGTGAACACCTTGAACTCGTTGGCGACCCGCAGGTCGTAGCCATATGACGATACGCCATAGGAGATCACGCCGTCGCGTTTCTGGCTCTCCACGAACGGCTCGATCATCCGGTGTTCCAGCGCCATCCGGCGAATCCAGTGATCCGGTTTGAGTCCCATGTATCCCCCTGAGTTGAAAGTTAAAAGTAAGAAAAGTTAAACGTGGAATCGCTAAGCGGGATTTTCCACGTTTAACCTTTAACTTTGTTTACTGATAACTGTCCTCACATGACTTCGGGCGCGGTCATGCCCATCAGCGTCAGCACGCGCTTGAACGTCACCAGCGCCGCCCGGTAGAAGCGCAGCCGCGCTTTCGCCAGTTCCGGCGGTACGTCGCTGTGCATGACGCGCACGTTGTCGAAGACCGGGTGGAAGGCGTTCGCCAGTTCCAGCGCGTAGAAGGCGATGCGATGCGGCTCGAAGTTGCGCGCCGCCGTCTCGATCACCTCGCTCAGTTCCAGCGTCTTGCGCAGGAAGCCGAGTTCGGCGTCGCCCAGCAGCGACACGTCCGCGTCCTCGTCGCTCAGACCGCGCGCCGCCGCCTCGCGGAAAATCCCGGCGCAGCGGACGTGCGCGTACTGGATGTAATACACCGGGTTCTCGTTGCTCTGCTTGACGGCGAGGTCGAGGTCGAAATTGAGCTGCGAATCGGCGCTGCGCGCCAGCAGCATGTAGCGTACGGCGTCGGCGCTCGTCTGGTCGATCAGGTCGTCCAGCGTGTCGTAGACGCCGCGCCGGGTGCTCATACGCACTTCCTTGCCGTCGCGTACCGTCCGTACCAGTTGGTTGATGATCACGTGAACTTTCGAGGCGTCGTAGCCGAGCGCCGTCAGCCCATACTGCACGACCTTGTACTGCGCGGCGTGATCCGCCCCCAGCACATTGACGGCGAGGTCGAAGCCGCGCTCCAGCTTGTTGACGTGATAGGCGATATCCGGCAGCGTGTAAGTCGGCTCGCCGCTGGATTTCACCATCACGCGGTCTTTGCTGTCGCCGAACGCCGTGCTGCGGAACCAGGTTGCCTCGCCCTTGTCGCCGGCTTCTTCGCGTTCTTCGGCGGTCGCGCTTTCCGGCAGCGCTGCCTTGTAGATATGTCCGCGCGCCTCAAGCTGTTTGAGGATCACCCAGATCGCGCCGCTCTCGTACAGGCTGTTCTCGTTGAAGAACACGTCGTGATGAATCTGCACGCGGGCGAGGCTGGCTTTGATCCATTCGAACATCTTCGCTTCGGCATATGCCTTGAACGGCTGCCAGTCGGCGTCTGCCCACGAATCGCCGTGTTCCCTGACCAACTCCTGCGCGAAGTCGGTCAGGTAATCGCCCTGATAAAATGTGCCGTCATCCGGGATTTCCACCGAGCGACCGAGCGCTTCCAGATAGCGCAGGCGCAGGCTGTTGCCCAGGTTGCGCATCTGGTTGCCGGCGTTGTTGAAATAGTATTCGCGTTCGACGCTGTACCCCGAAGCTTCCAGCAGCCGCGCTAGCGTGTCGCCGATCATGCCGCCCCGGCTGCGACCGATAGTGACCGGTCCGGTGGGGTTCGAGCTGACGAATTCGACCTGCGCCTTCTTACCCGCGCCGATGTCCAGCTTCGCCAAATCGTCGCCCTCGGTGATAATCGTCTCAGTTTGCTGCCGCAGCCAGTTGGCGTCCAGCCGGAAGTTGATGAAGCCGGGATGCACCACCTCGACCGCGCCGACGAAATCCGGCTTCGCATAGTAATTGGCGATCTGCGTGGCGAGGTGAAATGGGTTCAGCTTGGCGGGCTTCGAAAGCTGCATGGCAATCGCCGCCGCGTAGTCGCCCTGTTCCGGGCGTTTGGGTGGGCGAATGTCCACTTCCGGGATGGCGACAGCGGGCAGGTCTCCGGCGGCTTGGGCGGCTTGGATCGCCTGCTTGACCGACCGGGCGAGTTCGTAGGGCAGAAGCATCAAGATGGGGATTCCTTCGTCGTTTTACTACGGATTATGCGCGTGCCATTCTATTCGGGATCGGGGCGCGGCGCAAGCGTCAGTGGACGACCATTTCGATCACCCCATCGGCGATCACCGGGGCGTGAAAACGGCAGTTCGGGCAGCCCCAGCCGTCGCCGTGTTCGACCAGCAGCGCCTGCCTACAGCGCGGGCAGCGCAGGATTTCCGCCAGTGGGCGCGCCAGCGTCGGCTGCGACTTGCCCGCCTTGCGCCCCCACACGCGGTTGTAATCGACCTGCCACACTTCGAATTCAACTTGTTCAATGCCGACCGCTTCCAGTTCTGCCTGCATCCGGTCGTCCGTCCACGTCTTGCCGGGCATCATTCGCGTGTTGATGCGGTTGGTCGTCAGCAGCAAGCCGCCCGGTCGCAGCACGCGGGCGATCTCGCGCAGCACGGCGCGGGTATCGACCATGAATTCGAGCGCTTCGAGGCACGTCACCACGTCGAAGGTGTCGTCGGAGAAGGGCAGGTTTTCGGCGGGCGTCCACACCAGCGACGCCCGGCGATCCCCGCCGAGTTTGTACGCCGCGTGGCTCAGCATCCGGCGGCTGAGGTCTGCGCCGACCACGCGCCCGTGAAAGTGCGCGTGCCGCAGCAGCGCCAGCGGCATCCGTGCCGTGCCGGTCGCCACGTCCAGCACCAGCGGGTTCTTGATGGGCGCGATATCCACCATGATCGGCTGCGCCAGCAGCATGTGGTCGTATTCCTTGCTGTAGTGCTTGATATCGTCGTAGCGCCCGGCGTACAGGTCGTACAGCCACACCACCGTCCGCCGACCAAGATACACGCCTTCCGACGCGATCAGCAGCCAGTAGCCGAGCGCGACGATGCCCAGCGCGATCAGCGCCAGCACGACCAGCATGATCAGATCGCCCACGCCGGATATCCCTGTTCGCGCAGCCACTCGGCGCAGCCTGCGACGCCCGTTTCGAGGTCGACCTGTGGCTGCCAGCCGAGCAGATCGCGGGCTTTGGTCATCTTGAAGGTAATGTCGCGCTGGGTGAAGCGCAGCAGATCAGGCAGGTCGCGTGCGCGGCTCACACGCGGCGAAACCAGCCGGACGAGCGCCGCGAACGGCGTCAATACCGACGGTCGAATCGCCAGCCAGCCATCGTGTCCCGCCAGCCGCGAATACGCGCCCAGAAATTCGCGCCATGTCGGCGACGGGTCGGGCGTACAGTTGAAAATCTGGTTGGCAGCCGCCGGGTGTCCCGCCGCCGTGACCGTCATATCGACCACGTCGTCTACATGGATCGGGAACACCGAGCCGTGCCCATCGCCGACGAACGGTGTTGGGTTGCGCCGCGCCAGCCGGAATAGCTGCCCCGTCCAGTTGACCGACCCCG
>JADLHH010000306.1 GCA_020848855.1 Anaerolineae bacterium
GTGGTATCGACGCGCCCCAGGTTCAGTGCCGTAATCACGCTGATCATCTGGTCGATGACGAAGGTGATCACGCCGCCGGGGGTGAGGTCGCGCACGTTATTGAACACGTTGAACGGGACGAACGGAAAGCCCGCGATTTGCTGACCAATGTACAGGAGCGCCAGCAGCGGCAGCGTCAATAAGCCACCGACCAGCGCACCGAGCAGGATGCCGGGTTTCTTCATAGCACGTTCTCCACTTCACGAGTTGCAGACATCATATCATCAGCTTTGATATTGGTCTCAAATTCTTGCGAAGTCATTACCAGACGTTAAGCAAATGGGTAGAACGCGGGGAGAGGGGGTGACGAGGCATGTTGCGGCGGTTTCACTTCATCGTTGGCAATTTGGGGCGCGGGGCGTACAATCGCCGCTATGCGCAATCCACGCCGGGGATTCGGTTATGTACATCATCGACGCTCACGAAGATATCGCCTACAACGCCCTGCGCTTCGGGCGTGACTACCGCCGCAGCGTCGCCGAAACGCGGCGGCTGGAAGCCGGATCGTCGCATCCGAACGGTATCGCCACGTCCGGGCTGCCGGACAGCCTGCTGGGGCGGGTCGCTGTTGTGTTCGCCACGCTGTTCACCGCGCCGGACGGCTCCGGCGGCATCATGCTCGCCGATTCGCCGCGCTACAAGACGCCCGAAGAAGCCTACCGCCTCGCCGTGCAGCAGTTCGACTATTATCAACGGCTCGCCGACGAATCGGAGCGGATTCAACTGGTGCGCACGCAGGCGGAACTCGACGCCGTGCTGAAGACGTGGGAGCCGGGCGTCGAATTCGCCGACCACCGGCAGGGCTTCGTCATGCTGATGGAGAATGCCGACCCAATCGTCGAGCCGAAGCAGTTCGAGGAATGGTACGGGCGCGGTGTGCGGGTGGTCGGTCCGGCGTGGGTGGGGACGCGCTACTGCGGCGGAACCGGGCAGCCGGGTCCGCTCACCGACTTAGGACGCGAGCTGCTCGAAGTGATGGCGAACTTCAACGCGATCCTCGACCTGTCGCACATGGCGGAAGAGGCGTACCTGGAAGCGGTCGACCGCTACGAAGGCGTGATCATCGCCAGCCACAGCAATCCGCGCCGCTTCCGCAATTCCGACCGTCACCTCTCCGACGAGATGATCCTGCGGCTGGCGGAGCGCGACGGCGTCATGGGGATCGTGCCGTACATCAATTTCCTCAGCGACGACTGGCGCAAGGGCGACCCGCGCAGCGATGTGCCGTTTACGGTGGTGCTGGACGCCATCGACACCGTGTGCCAGCTCACCGGGAGCGCGGCGCACGTCGGCATCGGCACGGATTTTGACGGCGGGTTTGGCGTCGAAAATATCCCTGGGGGCATGGACAGCATCACCGATCTGTGGCGCGTCGGCGATGGGCTGCGCGCGCGGGGGTACGCCGAAAGCGATATCGAGGCGATCCTCGGCGGCAACATGCTTCGCAAACTGAGGCAGACGCTCCCCCGATGATCGGGAACGCGCAGTTCGGCATCGCAATCGCCGCGCTCGGCATCGTGCTGGCGCTGATGGGGCTGTTCCCCGGCGTGACCGGGATTCAGCCGGCGGCGGGGGTTGGCGTCGTCCAGTTCCTGCTGATCCTGATCGGCTTCACACTTCTCGACTTCGGCGCATTAATATACGTCAAATTTACTGTTTACGTCGGGCGGGCGTCCAACCTCACCCAGCAGATCGGCGTGCGGCTGGCGCTGACCGGGCTGGTGCTGGCGGGGGTGGTCGGCATGGCGGATTTCCTCGGCTTCGGCTCGCACGCACGCACCGGGACGACCGACGTGTATTTTGGGCAGTTTCAGGCGCTTGGTTTGATCGGCAGCCTGGTGGTTTCGGCGCTGGGGGTGATGATCTACGCGGTGATGGGGAAGCCGCCGGATGAACCAACCGGCTAACTGAAAGTATATATTCGTGTTACTATAAAAGGCACTTTACAACGCTATTGATCCAGAGCGTGCCTTATGTTGCTCAACCCCTTGCGCTCAGGAGGAAAATGGATGCGCAAATTTCTTTCACTTCTGGCTTTGTTATCTGTCCTTTTGACCTCGGCTGTTACTCTGTCTGCCCAGGATCGCCCCAACCTTGTCGAGCTGCTGCAGAACGACGGGCGTTTTTCGACTCTGCTGGCGGCGCTTGACGCAGCCGGGCTGACCGATGCCCTTCAGGGCGACGGACCGTATACGCTGCTGGCGTCGACCGACGATGCCATCGCGGCTTCGCTTGAAACGATGGGCATGACGCCGCAGGCAATGCTATCGAACCCGGATGTGCTGTCGCAGATTCTGCGCTACCACGTCGTTCCGGGGCGATACACTTTCCGCAACCTGTCGCGCGGGGCGACGCTCGGCACGGCGCTGGCGGGGCAGCGGGTCACTTTCGCGCTGACCGACGGTATCTTCACGGCGAACGACGCGGTTATCAGCGATATCGACAACCTCGCCTCGAACGGCGTGATGTATGCCATCGACTCGGTGCTGATCCCGCCGAGCGTTCAGGAAGCGCTGGCGGCGACGCCGGAGCCAACCGCCGAACCGACTGAAGCGGCGACGCCCGAACCCACGCCAGAGCCGACCCCGGTCGCCGGTGTGGCGGCGGAACGCCCGAACCTCGTTGCGCTGCTGGAAGCCGATGGGCGCTTTTCGACGCTGCTGGCGGCGATTGACGCCGCCGGACTGACCGGCTCGCTGAGCGACGGCGGTCCCTTCACGCTGCTGGCGGCGACCGACGACGCGTTTGCCGTCGCCTTCGACACGCTCGGCATGACGGCGGACGAAGTCCTTGCTGACCGCAGCCTGACCAGCCAGATCGTGCTGTATCACGTCCTGCGCGGACGCCATCTCTACCGGACGCTGACCGGCGGCGCGACCTTTGAGTCACTGCTGCTGGGGAACCCGGTCGCGTTTGCGCTGAACGACGGAATTCTGACGGCGGGTGGCGGGGGTTCGGCGCTGAGCGACATCGACAATATCGCCGCGAACGGCGTGATGCACGTGGTCGATTCCGTGCTGCTGCCGCCGTCCGTACTGGCGCTTGTGCCGACTGAAGAACCGACGGCAGAGCCGACTGAAGCGGCGACGCCCGAACCCACGCCCGAAGCGACCCCGGTCGCGGGTGTGGCAGCGGAACGTCCGAACCTGGTCGCGCTGCTGGAAGCCGACGGTCGCTTCTCGACGCTGCTGGCGGCGATTGACGCCGCCGGGCTGACCGGCTCGCTGAGCGATGGCGGTCCCTTCACGCTGCTCGCGCCGACCGACGACGCTTTCGCGGCGCTGCTCGAACAACTGGGTTTGACGGCGGACGACGTGCTCGCCAACCGCAGCCTGACCAATCAATTGGTACTGTCGCACATTATTCGCGGACGGTACACCTTCCGCAACCTGACGAGCGGACCGACGCTGCCGACGCTGCTGCTGGGGCAGTCGGTCACGTTCTCGCTGGCGGACGGCGTGTTCGCGGCGAACGGAGCGCCGATCCTCGACATCGATAATCTGGCGGCGAACGGCGTGATGCAGGTCGTGGATGCGGTGATTTTGCCGCCGTCGGTTCAGGCGCTCATCCCGACTGAAGAACCCACCGCCGAGCCGACACCGGAACCGACTGCTGCGCCGACCGAAGCGGCGACGCCTGAACCCACGCCCGAAGCGACCCCGGTCGCCGGTGTGGCGGCGGAACGCCCGAACCTGATCGAAGTGCTGCAAGCCGACGGGCGCTTCTCGACACTGCTGGCGTTGATCGACGCGGCAGGGCAGACCGAGACGCTCAGCGCGGGCGGTCCCTTCACGCTGCTCGCGCCGACTGACGACGCCTTCGCCGCGCTCCTTGGTCAACTGGGCATGTCGCCGGAACAGGCGCTTACCAACCCGACCCTCATCCGCCCGGTGCTGCTGTATCACGTCGTGCCGGGGCGTTATCTGTATCGCCATCTGACCGGCGGTGCGACGCTGCCGACACTGCTGACCGACGAATCGGTGACGTTCTCGCTCGATGCCGGCATACTTTCGGTGAACGGTGCGCCAATCAGCGATATTGACAACCTCGCTTCCAACGGCGTGATGTACGCGCTGGATGCGGTGCTGTTGCCGCCTGCCGTTCAGGCGCTGCTGGCGCCACCCGAACCGACCGTCGAACCGACGCCAGAGCCGACGCCCGAAGCGACCCCCGTCGCTGGCGTGGAAGCCGAGCGCCCGAACCTGCTGGCGCTGCTGGAAGCCGACGGGCGCTTCTCGACGCTGCTGGCGGCAATTGACACTGCCGGACTCGGCGGCACGCTGAGCGACGGTGGTCCCTTCACGCTGCTCGCGCCGACCGACGACGCCTTCGCGGCGACCTTCGACGCGCTGAACCTGTCGGCAGATACGGTGCTCGCCGACCGCGCGCGGGTCAACCAGCTTTTGCTGTACCACGTCGTGCGTGGGCGGTATACCTTCCGCAACCTGACGAGCGGACCGACGCTGCCGACGCTGCTGCTGGGGCAGTCGGTCACGTTCTCGCTGGCGGACGGCGTGTTCGCGGCGAACGATGCGCCGATTCTGGACATCGATAACCTGGCGTCGAACGGCGTAATGCTGGTCGTCGACGCGGTGATGCTGCCACCGGACGTGCGCGCGACGCTGGAAAGCAACCCGCGCGTGCGCGTGGCGAACTTCTCGCCGGACGCCAACTCGGTTGACGTTTACGTCAATGGGACGCTGTCCAGCATGACGGGCATCACCTTCGCGAGTGTCACTGCATGGACGAACGTCAGCGCCGGAACGTATGAAATCGGCGTTGCGCCTGCCGGCGGCGACCCGGTCGCAACGGTAAGCGTCGAGGCATCCGCCAGCCAGTGGCTGACGATTGTCGTGAACGGCTCGCTGTCGCGGGGCACGCTGCGCGTGAGCGCTATCCCCGAAGACTTCTCGCCGCTGGCGGAAGGCATGGTGCGTCTGAGCCTGTACAACGCCGTCGAAGGCAGCGACCCGTACAACGTCACGGTTGATGGCGAGCCAGTCGTGATCCGGCTCGGTTATCCGCTCACGCTGGGCAACAACGACGGCTATTTCAGCGCCGACGTGCCTGCCGGGGAGCATGTTATCCAGTACGTGCTGACCCGCGACCCGGCGACGGTCGTCTTCACGGTGACCAACGGCACGCTTGAAGCGGGCATGAGCTATCTGATCGCGGCGGCAGGCTCGCCGGGCGCGCCGGGTATCGTCACCGCCGTCAGCCCAGTGCCGTAAGAGTCAACAATTTGAACAGCAAAACAGCCCCGCTTTTGGCGGGGCTGTTGTTATTCCGGCTGGTGTTCGTGTTCGGGTGGGGCTGCTGCTCTACTCGGCTTCGATGACCGGGTTTTCGGTGGTGTCTTCGGGGGGCGGCAGCGGCGGCGGCTTCTGCACCATCGCCGCCAGCAGATTAGTCAGGTCGGCTTCCATACGCTGGCGGACCTGCTTGCGCGGCTCCTGCGGGTACTGCCCGGCGACTGTGTAGGTGAAGTTTTCCTCGATGCTGCCGTTGACGACCCGCATCTCCGGCTCCCAGTGGTCGATTTCGCGCCACGAGCCGCCGTCGCAGCCGTACAGCTCGAACACGATGCCGACTTCGCCGTGCAGCCCGACGAACCGGATGTCGAGCGCGACCGGCAGGATGGCGTTCTGCGGGTTCATCTTTTTCGAGAGTGTGCCGGTCAGCGCGCGCGCGACCGGGCGCACTGACCGGACGGCGTGTTCCCAATCGAGCGATTGGCTCTTGCGGGCGGCGCGATTCAGCGCCCGAACCGTCTTCTTCGGCATGACCGTCTGGGTGCGCGCGACACGCCCATAGCGGTCGTACTGGCTGATGCGCAGCCCGGTCACGCGCCAGCCATTGAGCTTGACGCCGCTGCTGCCGACCAGCAGCTTGCGCACCATGTAGTTGCCTTCCATGCACGGCGTGGGCAGGGTGTCGCTCTGGGCGTGCTGCTGCCATAGCTGCCGTCTGCCGTTGGTCGAGTTCGGGTCGATGAGCGGTGTAATAACATACGGCGCCTGCCAGGCGGTCAGCACCGGCGGACGCGAGAAGATCATGCGGTAGATAACCGACACCACCCACAACAGGATGACGACCACCCCGGCGACGCCGACGACCACCGCCAGCGTAGCATTGTCGCTCAGGTCGAGCGCCGCCAGCCCGCTGCGTTCGGGGATTGCCACCTGGGTCACGCCGACAATTGGCGGCTGAAGCTCATTCTGGGGCGGCAGCTTGTCGACGCCGACCACCACGTAGATTGTCTGGGTGGTGCCGGACGGGAGCCGGGTCACAGGGACTTCGAGGGTGACCGCTACCTGCTGGTTCGCGCCGAGCGGCTGCAGCGTTTGAGTGGCGAGGACTTCGCCGGTGGTGCTGAACAGGTGCGCAGGCTGCTCGACCGTCGCCGCGCTGCCGACGTTGAACACGTCGAACTGAACGACGACCACATCATCGGTGATTTCGCTCTCGACATTACTAATCCAGTAGGTTAGCGGTTGCTGGGCAGCGGCTCCGACGGTGGCGAGCAGCGCGAGCAGCGTGACGGCGATCAGTCTGCGCATAGCGTTTCCCCGTGCATACACCCATAACTATAGTTTGAGACGCGCTGCTTTCCAAGTCGGCTATGCGACGTTTTCCCCACGCTGCGCAGCGTGTCTGATTTCTGTCTGATCGCTGTCTGATTCCTGCGGACAGGCGGGTCGCCCTTTTGAGATGCTGAGGTTGTCGTTCGAACAGCATCTTTCAGAGGGAACCTCATGAAGCTGTACAGCAATATGCCCGATGGTCCGCAGCCACCGAACCCGCCGCCGTGGGGCAGCGACTAATCCATCCGTACTGGCACAACGGCTCGTCGCAAGACGAGCCGTTGTGTTTCTGGCAGCAAAGGCAGGCAGTTTACCCCGCCGTGAAGACCAGCACGCCGCCGTCGTAGTTGATCGTCAACTGGCTGCCGTCGAGCTGGAAGCTGGTGGCGCTCCCCAGCGCGCCGAGGAAGGCGGTTTCCTGCGTCATGACCGACTGGTCGGCGCACGCCATCAGCGTGGTCACCAACTGGCTGACGGTCAGCGATGTGCCGTCGAACTGGAACGCGCCACCGTAGGTGTTGCAGCCGGCATTCCCGGCGACGCCGGTGCTGGAGAACATGAGCGTTACAGGCGCGCTTTCCAGCGCGGGCTGCGGGTTGTTCGGGTCGCCATATGCGGTCAGAATCCAGGTGACGCCGCCCAACCCACCCAACGACTCGTCGATAGCGGTGGGCGTGGCTTCGATAGTTGCCGGGGGCAGGGGCGTTGTCGGGAGCTGCGGGGCGTTCGAGAGGGCGAACGACTGCACCAGCGCGTCGAGCGTCGCCAGAGCGGGCGAAAAATCACCCGGCGCGGCGGCGTTCAGCGTGACAATGCTGTCCGACAGATACTGAGTGAACTGCTGGTTGAACGTGTCGTAGTCGAAATCCGACGGGATTTCCGCCGGGAACAGGCTGGTATTCAGCCGGAAGGTCGCGGTGACGTAGCGCGCACCATCGACGGTGATCCCCTGAAAGGTATAGAGGAATTCGCTGCCGACGAACGGCGACACATCCTGACGGTAGACCGTCACGTAGCGGACACCCTGAACGTAGGGCGTGTCCAGATAGGCGGCGCTGGCGCGAATCACTTGCGCGGCAGGGAACACGGGCAGGAAGGGCAGGTTCTGGCTATTGGAATCCGTACTCGACACCATATACTGCGCCAGATCGGGGCGCTGGGCGAGCAGCGCCTGCAAGTTCTGATACTCCTGCTGAGCCTGCGCATAGCCGGCGAAATTGGTCGTCGCGTAGATGCGGATGCCGCCGACGCCGTCGAGGAAGCTCTGGGGCGCGGGCGGGGTATTGTACAGAACGAACTCGGTATGTTTGACTTCGGGACCGCCGGGCTGATCCAGGTCGGTAGGGTCGCCGGGGTACTGGACGATATTGACGCTGCTGGCGAGGGCAGTCGGCAGGCTGAAGCTGAAATCGCCGAAAGCGACGGTTGTCGCGTCCTGCGCCGCCGCCGGAATGACGAACACTGCCAGCGCCAGGACGATCAACAGAATGATGCGTTTCATCGGTCTACTCCTCATTCATCCTTGACACATTCCAACCGATCACGACCCTAGCATAGTGGAGAGTCGGTCACATTTCAACCCGCATTAAGAAATTGAGCAGCGATGGAATGTAAAACGCCATATGAAACGACCCTCTCATACGGCGTCGGTGCGCTGAACAACTGGCAGTGTTCAGTGGACGGCGACCATCATGTGACGTTCGATGTGGTCGCGGATGGAGTTGACCAGGTTTTCGCGGGCGGGCGTGTCCTCAAGCGTGGTGTATGCCATGTCGATGGCATAGCGCAGCTTTTTCACGCCGAGGCTGCGCTCACCGCGCTTGAGTTCGAGGTCGGCTTCGACGAAGAAGCTGCTGACCCAGTCGTACAGATTGCCCAGCGCTTCCCACTGCTGGCGCGCCAGTAGGATCAGCCGCTCTGCTTCGGCGAAATTGCCAAGCTGGATGTAGACCAGCGAGAGCGCGTGATGGCACATGGCGACCTCGAATGGGGTTTCGAGCGCCTCGAACATCCCCAGCGCCTGCTGGTAGTAGTCCAGCGCCTGCGCAAACTCATCGCGGACGTAACAGTTGGCGGCGTACTCGTAGCACAGGGTTGCCAGCCGCTTGTCGCAGTGTGTCGGTGGATGCAGGTCGATTACCCGCTGGACGAAGTACTCGGCGCGGGCGAAGCGCAAGCCGTTGCGGCAAATGACCGCCATGCTCAGGGCGGCGTCCAGCGCGCCGCCAGGGTCTTCAATGAATTCGTACTCGTTCAGTGCCAGCCGGGCGTAGGCTTCGGCGCTGGGGAAATCGCCGTAGTGCAGGAAATACAGCGCCAGCGTGTGGTTCAGCCGCGAGCGCTCGATGTGGTCGTCCAGCGTGCTGGCGGTGTGCAGCGACTGGTCGATCAGCGGTTTAGGCAGCTCAAGCCCGTGCTTGTAGATCAGCGCCTTGAACAGCCTGATGTACGCCTGGAGCAGCGCGTCCACCTGAGCCGGGCGTACTCTGTTCAGCCTGCCATACACGCCCACCAGACCGCGAAAATCGGCGACGACTTCGCGGAAGTACTTCTCGAACAGATTGTTGTCGTCAATGGGATGCGCCGCCATCATGTCGGCGATGGGGTCGAACCACTCCTTCCAGGCGTCGTCGGTGACAACCAGCGCAATCAGTTCAACGACGCACTCGATTGCCGAGGTGTAGTGGGGCTTGCTTTCCAGCCCGGCGCGAAGACTGGCGTACACGTCCTGGCTGTGGCTGCGGAGCCAAGCGGGATTCACGTCCACCGCATCCGCTATCCAGACCAGGTCATCCGTCAATGAATAGTTGGGATCGCTCCCGGATGGGTCATCCGTAAACATGTCGCGCTGCCTTCGCGTTACCCGATGCGCCGGAGGCGGCGCATCACACCGCGCGCGACAAACCGAAAACTCAGGCGGTCGCGCGCCGAAAAATTATGATCTCACCTGATGGTGGCGTCGATCCTGCTTACTGCCGGCGCTGCCTGACGGGCGCCGCACGAGAGGCATGTCTGCCGTAACCGTGTGAAACGGGATGCCAGCATCTGCGTCTTCGTTCTCAAAGACCGATCTCCGATCGATCCCCGTCCAGGAAAACAAATGGACAGGCGCTGAAACCACGCGCGCATCCCAGGATATCACTTTATTGGATTCCATGTTAGCGCGCAAACGTAGTATTTTCAACTAATACTAACTTTATGAGTCATTTCATATTTCAGATCGGGATTATGGGCATTACTTACGCAGCCATGATCGGGGTGGCATAAACGCTGACGAGATCGGTGCAGCAGGCGGGGCAGCCAGCCGATGGAGCGGCAGGGTGTTTTGCTTGCCCTGCTGCTCCATCGTTACGAATCATGCCGGCTCGAAGCGCAGAATCCTGCCGGAATAATCGACGACGTAGAGTTCGCCGTCCTCGTCTTCGCCGAAGCCGCTGATGGTCAAGCCGGTTGCGCTCATGAAAACGTCGCTGTGCCAGTCGCCGCTGGCGTCGCGGTACAGGCTCCAGATGGTGCCGGAGCCGTAGTCGCCGTAGAAGTACACGCCGTCGAGCGCGGGCAGCAGGCTGCCGCGATATACGTAACCACCGGAGATCGAGATGCCTTCACCGTGTGAGTATTCGGCGACCGGCAGCACCATGCTCGCCGGGGCAGGCTCGCCGCTGAACGGGTGCGTGCCCTCATAGGGACGCCAGCCGTAGTTTTCGCCGCCGGCGCTGTCGGCGGGCTGGAAATCGACTTCTTCCCAGCTTCCCTGTCCCACATCGCCGATATACAGGTCGCCGACTGCGCGGTCGAAGCTGAAGCGCCACGGGTTGCGCAGCCCGTATGCCCAGATTTCGGGCAGCGCGCCGCGCGCGCCGGCATACGGGTTATCCGCCGGGACGGTAAACATGTCGGCGTTCACGTCGATGCGCAGGATTTTCCCCAGCCACGTGCCGAGGTTCTGGGCGCGGTTTTCGGGGTCGCCGCCAGAGCCACCGTCGCCCATGCCGATGTACAGGTAGCCGTCGGGACCAAACGCCAGCATCCCGCCGTTGTGGTTGGGGTAGGGCTGCTCCTGCGTCAGGATGGTGACGGCGCTGTTCGGGTCGGCGACATCGGGGTTATCCGCCGAAATCTGATAGCGGGCGACGACCGTGTCACCGTTCCGGTCGGTGTAGTTGATGAAGAACTGACCGTTGTTGGCGAAATCGGGGTGAAATGCCAGCCCAAGCAGTCCCTGCTCGCTGTAGCCACCGCCAAGCGCTGCCGGGCTGATTAACCCGGACACGTCGAGGAAGGGTGGGTCAACCATCTGCCCGTTGCGGACGATGCGAATTCTGCCGCTCTGCTGCACGACGAACAGCCGCCCAGAACCGTCGCCGGCGTTGGTGACGAACAGTGGGCGGTTGAAGCCATCCGCGACTGTCACCAACTGGATGCTGGACGGGTCGGGGGCGGTCGTGCCCTGCGCCTGAAGCGACACCGCTGTCGCCAGTGTCACCAGTAACACGATACCGATAATCCGTTTCATCATGACCCTCGAACTATGCTAACGATACAGTTGTATATGCTTGCAGGGGCGTTCAATGAGGGTGTCTAAAAAGTGATCTAACCCCCTCATCCACTAAACCCTTCTACCCGCCGGCGTGGGAGAAGGGGA
>JADLHH010000307.1 GCA_020848855.1 Anaerolineae bacterium
ATATGGAGACGATTGGACCGGAGCGCATCATCTTCGGGACTGACTCAAGTTATTTCCCACGCGGGTTCGCGGTTCGTTACTTGCAGGATCAAATCCGCGACGTGCGCGAACTCGGCTTGGCAGAAAGCCACGTTCAGTTGATTTTCGCGGGTAACGCCGCGCGGTTGTTCAAAATTGATCTTTGATCGTACAAAAGGAGGCGCGAAGGGCACAAGCTGATCATGCTGGCAAGCATTATCCTGTTCAGAAGAACTTAGTTAGGAGTATGCCCCATGCGCAAGTTACACCTGAGCACTTTTTTGGTTTTATTGTTCCTGCTTTCCGCCCTGGCGTTCGGCGTGCAGGCGCAGGATGTCGTTACGATTGAATACTGGCAGTACAATTTTCAGGCGCGCATCGACGCCATGAACATGCTCATCGAGCAGTTCGAGGCGGAAAACCCCGACATTCATGTGATTCACAACGGCGATATTGCTTACGACAACTTCCGCGACGAGATCGCCGCGTCGGCTCCGGCTGGCGTCGGTCCCGATGTGGTGACCCTGTACTACGGCTGGATTCCCGCATTCGTGGACGCCGGCTACCTGATCCCGCTGCCGGCGGAAGACTTCCCCGCCGACTGGATCGAGTCCAGCTTCTCGCCGATGGTGGCGGAATCGAAATTCCAGGGTGAATACTGGGCGATCCCGACGGCAGTCCGTTCGCTCGCCCTGTTCTACAACAAAGACCTGTTCATTGCCGCCGGGCTTGACCCCGACAAGCCGCCGACCACCCTCGACGAATTCGTCGAGATGGCGCAGCAGTTGACCGTGTACGACGGCAACGGCACCGGCATCGAAAATCTGGTGTCGATGGGCTACGCGCCGGAGATGACCGGGCAGGCGCATCACTGGTTCCGCGAAGTGCTGAGCCGTCAGTTCGGCGGCGTGCCGTACAGCGATGACAACCGCACCGTGACCTACAACACGCCCGAAGGCTGCGCGGCATTCAAGTACCTCAGCGACTTCGAGACCGTGTACCACACCGGCAGCAGCGACCAGTTCATCGAGCCGGACGCCACCACCGCCTTCATCAACGGCGAAGAAGCCCTGCACATCGACGGCTCGTTCCGTATCGGCACGATTGCCAGCCAGGCGCCCGACCTGAACTACGGCGTCGCCGAACTCCCGGCGGGTCCCAATGGCGAAAAAGCCACCTTCGGCTCGTACTGGACGCACGGCATCACCCGTCAGGCTGCCGCCGACCCCGCCAAGCTCGAAGCCGCGATCCGCTTCCTGAAGTTCATCACCACGCCGGAAGCCGGCACACTGTGGGTTAATCAGGTGGGTGAGCTGCCCGCGCAGCTTGCCGCCGCCGGCGACCCTGCAATGCTCGCCGACCCGATCCTCGGACCGTTCGCCGCCGGGCTGGAATATGCCCACGCGACCTTCTTCGTCGACGAGACCGCCCAGCGCCAGGTGCTGATCGACGCCTACGACAAGATTCGCCTGAACGGCGAGGATGCCTGCCAGGCGCTCGATGAAGCCGCCGAAGCCGAGCAAGCCGTGCTCGATGCTTTCTGGGCAAACCACGAGTAAAATCGGCTCATCATGACGCCAGCCAGTGCGGGTGGAACACACCCCGCCCCACTGGCTGGTCAGAGCCATCGTTCAATCGCGCCGTTCGCCCTGTGATTGAGTGCGCAAAATGACTGACGTGACGATTGGGAAGCCAAACCGCGTAAGTGGAGTCAGCAGCCTGTTCCACCTGACTCTGGCGCGGCGCAGGGTCATGTGGGCGTACATCTTTCTGGCGATTCCCATCGTCTTCTTCCTGTACATCCGCATCTACCCCACCGTCTTCGCCTTCAACATGAGCCTGTACGACTGGAATCCGCTGGCGGCGGAGCAGCGCTACGTGGGGCTGGAAAATTACCAGACTCTGTTCACCGAACTCGGAAACGCCAAGTCGATCACGCACGCCGCGTTCCTCAACACCGCCAAGTACATTGCGATGGGGATGCCGATCCAGCTTCTGCTGGGGCTGGCCATCGCCCTCATGCTCAACGAGATCACGCACCTGAACAATACCTACCGGGTGATGTTCTTCCTGCCGTTCGTGACGTCGACCATCGCTATCGCCTGGGTCTTTCGCTGGCTGTATCAGCCCCGAATCGGGCTGATTAACGTGATTCTGCAGACGTTTTCACTGCCCCAGCAGCAGTTTTTGAAAAGCCCGGATCAAGCCCTGTATTCGATCATGGCGGTGGTCATCTGGCAGGGGCTGGGCTTCGCCGTGATCATCTTCCTGGCGGGCATTAAGCAGATTCCGCGCACGTACTACGAAGCTGCCGAAGTCGACGGCGCGAGCCGCTGGCAGTCGTTCCGCAACATCACGCTCCCCCTGCTCAACCCGGTGATCGTCTATCTGGTGGTGCTGCAATCGATCAGCTTCCTGCGCATGTTCGCCGAGGTGCTGGCGATGACCAATCAGGGTGATGGCGGTCCGCTGAACTCGACGACGACGGTGGTGCTGCGGGTCTACCGCGAGGCGTTCCAGAGCCTCAACATGGGTTATGCTTCGACGCTGACGGTGGCGCTGTTCGCCATCATCCTGGTGATCACCGTCATTCAACTGCGCGTGCTTCGGCGTCGCGTCGAGATATAGGGGAAAGCGACATGGACGCAGTTCAACGCCCCGGCGCGACCTTCGCCGACCAGCCGCGCGGCTTCTACCGCCGAAAATCCGCTTCCGGCATGATGTACCGAATGATCGCCTATATCGGGCTGACGCTGGCGGCGGTCACGATGGTCGTGCCGTTCGTCTGGATGATCTCGACCTCGTTCAAGGAAGCCAGCGAAATCCGCCGCCCGGAGTTCTTCCCCAAGAGCATCACTTTCACCAATTACGAACAAGTCCTGCTCGATACCGACCTGCCGCGCTGGTATCTCAACTCGCTGGTGGTCGCCGTCATCAGCACGGCGAGCGTGGCGTTCTTCGATACGCTTTCCGGCTACGTGTTCGCCAAATACAACTTCCCCGGCAAGCGCATCATCTTCGTCCTGTTCCTCAGTTCGCTGATGGTGCCGACGGAGATGCTGATCATCCCCTGGTATATCATGGCGGTGCATCCGCCGGTCGGTCCCACCTGGGTCGATACCTACTGGGGTATCGCCTTCCCCGGCTTGATCACGGCGGCGGGCATCTTCCTGATGCGTCAGTTCATGGAAGGCGTGCCGGACGAGCTGCTGGACGCCGGGCGCATCGACGGCGTGAGCGAATTCGGGCTGTTCTGGCGCATCGCCGTGCCGCTCAGCCTGCCGGCGGTCGGCGCGCTGTGCATCTTCAACTTCCTGGGCAACTGGAACGCCTTCATCTGGCCCCTCATCGCTACGTCCAGCCGGGATATGATGACCCTGCCGGTCGGCTTGCAGTTCTTCTCCACCGAAGCGGGCGCGGACTGGCATTTGATTATGACCGGGGCGACGCTCTCGGTCGTGCCGCTGCTCGCCATCGTCATCTTCTTCCAGCGCTATATCATCGAAGGCATCACCCTGACCGGTCTGAAGGGATAAACGAGCGCCAAGCCTTCAGCCGAAAACCGTGCCGAACCCTGCGTCTCTGCTGTCCCCTGCCTCCGAGACCATACGAAAAGGCGTTTGCGTGATATCTTACAGGTGAATGGAAACCACCCCCATCATGTGTTGTAGGGGTGCACGGCGTGCGCCCGCGCTTTTCCGCTCTTAATTAGTGGCTTTCAGGATGGTCTCTCAGTTCGACATTGCACCTTCAAGCCGCATAACACAAGGTGGAAACGAGTGTGTTGAAAAAAGGTTTGGGGATTTTGAGCATGTCGGGTTCCTCCTTCGATATTCGAAAAGTCGGATAAGCCATCCAAA
>JADLHH010000308.1 GCA_020848855.1 Anaerolineae bacterium
CCATTCGGCAAGCTCGCGCCCAGGATGATCGACCGAGCCGCTCTTACTGCCGTTGGCAGCGCGTCCGTCGGTGTTGAGGACGGCGCGGCTGTACAACTGCTCGGTCTGCTGGTTGATCAGCATGACGACGCCGTCGTCCGCCCCGACTGCCCGCGCCACCATGTCCAGCGCGCGCGTCAGCACGCGGTCGGTGTCCAGCGTCCGCCCCAGTTCCGCCGTGATCTGGTACAGCGAGTTCAGGCGGTCGCGTTCTTCCTGAAGCTCAAGCGTGCGCTCCTCGACGCGCTGGTTGAGTTCGACGGCGAAGTTCTGGACGCGCTCGAACAACTGCGCGTTCTGGAGCGTCGCGCCCAACTGCGCCGCGATCGTCGTCAGGATGCGGTTGTCGTTCAGCCCGAACGCCCGCGTCTGGATGGTGTCGCGCACCGCCAGCACGCCCGCCGCCTGGTCGCCTGCCATCAGCGGCACACCCAGGAAACGGGTCGATTCGACATCGGCGACAATGCCGAGGTTGCGCCGCACTTCGCCAGCGCCAGGGTTGTCGCCGCCCATCGTGACCGGTCGCCGCTGGCGGACGATGAACGAAAACTCGTCCTTACCGAGCGGGCGCGGCGGCATGTCGATGGGCTGCCCGCCTTTCATCGCCAGCGGGAAGGTCATCTCGTCTTTTTCGCCGTCGTACAGCGCCACGTAGATTTCGTCGGCTTCCAGCAGGCTGGGTATCTGGTCGCGCACGATCTCGATCATCTCGCCGGTGTTCATCGTCGACGAAATCGTCCGGCTGATGTCGTTGATGACCAGCGACTGCTCGACCAGCGCCGCCGTCTGCGTCGAAAGGCGGGCGTTCTCAATCGCCGTCGCCGCCTGCGCGCCCAATGCCTGCGCCATGCGGATATCGCGGTGCGTGAACGACCGGATGCTCGACTTCATCTCGATCTGCAGCAGCCCAATCGCCTGATCGCGAACGATCAGCGGCACGAGCATCCGCGCGGTTTCGCCGCTGGCGGTCATCTCGGCGCGCTCTTTGGGATCGCAGTCGGGGTCGTCCACCCGCGCGACCATGATCTGTCCGGTCTGTAGGGCGCGGCTCTTGGTCGGGTACTGGTACAGGTCGTAGCTCGTGCCCGACGGCGTGAGCCGGTTGCCGTCGCCCTGCCGGTTCATGTCGTACTGGACGATCAGCATTTCCTCGACGTTGTCGTAGATCATCAGCACGCCGTCGTCCATGTCGAGCGCCTGCAGCGCCAGCCGGACGACGCCGCTGTACACTTCGTCGAGGTCGAGCGTGTACGATGTCGCCTGCGCCGCTTCGAGCAGCGTTTCCAGTTCGCGGGTGCGCACCAGCGTCTGTTCGAGCAGGTTGGCGTTCAATACGGCGATTGCCGACTGGTTGGCGATGATGGTCGCCAGTTCCAGCTTTTCGCGCTCGAATTCGCGCACTTCGTCCAGCACTTCCAGTTCCAGCGCGCCGCTCACCTGCCCGCCGACCGTCAGCGGCAGCACCAGATACGCCGGGAACGTCAGCCGCTGGATTTCGGCGCGCAGGGTTTCATCGCCCTTGAAATTCGCCACGTCCGGCACGACCAGCGGCTGCGCCGTGCGCATGACGTGTTCGAATATCCGGCTGGCGCGCAGGTCGATCACATCACTGGGCGGGAAGTCGCCGCGCGGGTGCTCGACGATCACGCGGGCGCTGTGGATATCGCGCTCGAAGATGTAGGCGCGCGCCCGGTCGATGCGCAGCAGGTTGGAAATCTCGCGCAGCGCGATCTCCATCACATTTTCGACATCCAGCGACTGCGCCAGCGCCACCGAAACCCGGTTGAGCAGGCTCAGACGCTCGGTGCGGGTGCGCGAGGTTTCGAACAGCCGCGCGTTCTGGATGGCGACCGCCGTCAGGTTGGCGATACGCTTGATCAGCGGGCGAAATTCCTCGAAGCCGAACGCCTGCGTCAGATCGCTGCCGAGATGCATCGCGCCCAGCACGATACCGCCGGTGATCAGCGGGACGATGAGCGACGTGCGCTCGCCCGCCGCGTGCCAGCCGCGCAGGTCGCTGAATTCGCTGTCTTCGCCCGGACCATACAGGTAATCCTGCCCGGTCTCGAAGGTACGCCCCAGCGCCGTCTGGTTCAGGTTCGTCCGGTGGTCGCGCGTGACCACCAGCGATTCGTCCGCCCTGACCGTCAGCGTCACCACGTCGAAGCCCTGATGCTCGGTTTCGAGCAGCCCGACCGTCATGCGCATGAACGGCAGCAGCCGCAGCGCCCCACGCGCCACCGATTGGATGATCTCGGTCATGTCGAGCGTGCTGGCGATGGCTTCCATCACCTCGTTGAGCCGCGCTTCCTGTTCGGCGTTGCGCACGGTGTTCATGTACAGCCGGGTGTTTTCGAGCGTCGTCGCCGCCTGGTGCGCGAAGATTTCCAGAATTTCGACCGCCCCCCGGTCGGGGCGGCGTCCATCAAATGGGCGATCCAGGCTGATCACGCCGAGCAGATCGCCGCCCGCGCCCATCACCGGGACGACCAGCATGTCGCCGTCGTGCCAGTCGTCTTTGGTCTGCGGGTGCATGGTGCGCGTCACCGCCCGCCCGGTGCTGATCGCTTCCAGACCTTCGACGTACCAGTGTGAAACCTGCTGGAACGGCAGGAAATACGATTCGCTGATGCGGAACTGTTCCTTTTCGAACAGCAGGTTGAGCGTGGTGATCGGCAGTGTGTGCCGCTTGCTGTCCTCGAAAGCGTCGACCGGCAAGCCCGCCTGCGCGATGCGCCGCAGGATGCCCGATTCTTCGTCCACCATCAGGATCATCACCACGTCGAAGCCGATGCTCTGCTGGATGCTGAAGGCGATGGCTTCGAGGATCGTGCCAGTATCCACGTTCGACTGGAGCATCTGTCCCAGCTCGAAAATCTGGTTCAACTGCTCGACCCGGCGGCGCAGCCGTTCGCCCCGCTCCTGATTTTCGAGATAGCGCATGTTGTTGCCGTAGCTGAGCGCGGCTTTCGCTGCCAGCGTCATCAGGAACGTGGCGGCGCGGTCGTCGAAGTGGAACGGCTGGCTGTGGAACAGGTGGATGACGCCGATCACCCGGTCTTCGAACACGAACGCCGCCGCGACCGCCGACCGCGCCGTCTCCGGGATCGGCGTCATGTCCTGAAGCTGGTAATCTTCGACCAGCACCGACTCCGCCCCGTGCTGTGCCGCCTGCCGCTCGATATCCGCCAGCGTCAGCGTCTTGCGCTCGCCCAAACGCCGTTCGACGCGCGGCACGCCGTCGCTCAGCCACTCCGACGCCGGCAGCAGCAGCGCGATGGTGTTGCCCTCGGCGTCGGTCGCCTGTGTCGCTTCGTGCCGGATCACGTCGAGCACGCGGTCAAAGTCGAGCGTCGCCGTCAGTTCGTTGCTCACCCGCGAAATCGCGTCGAGTTCCTGTAAGCGGCGGCGCAGGTTCTGCCCGGTCGCTTCGTGCAGCCGCACGCGGTCGAGCGCCGCCGCGACGTGAATGGCAATCGCCTGAAGGTTGCGCACGTCATCTTCGCTGTAAGCCGGTTCGCCCCGGTTGAAGACGCCCAGTTCGCCCAGCGATTGATCGCCGACCACCAGCGGAACCATCACCACCGCTCGGATGCCCATGTCGAGCGCGGCAGCTCGGTAATCGTCGATCACGCGCGCGTCGTCGGCGACGGTGTTGCTGAAGAACGGGCGGCGAGCGATGGCAACGCTGCGCTCGTAGCCCTGGTTGTAAGCGTTATGAATGAACGGCTCGGTGCGCTGGAAGCCGTAGCCGTATTTGGGATAGCCGACCAGATTGCCGGTCTGTGGGTCGAGCACGTTGATGAACGAGGCGGGGCTGCTGGTCAGGCGGCAGATTTCGCGCAGCGTCGGCAGGAAGTCGTCCTCGGCGGTCATGACCGCCCCGGCGAACTCCGCCACGCGCCGCAAACCCTCGGACTCGTCGGCGCGATCCTGCACTTCGCGCAGCAGCCGCGAATTTTCGATCATCCCGGCGATCTGCGCGGCGAAGATCAGCAGCAGGCGGGCGTCGTTGTCGGTGAAATCCTCGCCGCTGCGCTTGTTGGAAACCTGTACCATGCCCAGCCGTCGCCCGCCGGACGCCATCACCGCCAGCAGCGTCTTCTGCACGCTCGCCAGCGCGGGCGTGTCCGCCAGCCCCGCCCCGTGAATCACCAGGTCGGTGGCGACGCTGTTGCTGTACCAGTAGTCGTCGTCCCGCCAGATTTGCTCGATTGCCGTGCCCGGCTTCAGGTCGATGACGTAGCCCTCGACGGCGCTGTCGTCCAGCCCGGTGAACGGCTTCTGCGCCACCAGCCGCCGGTTCGCCTCGTCATGCAGCAGAATACCGCAGATGGCGATACCCATCACGCGGGCGATGCGCTCGTTGATGTTGGCGAAGAATTCGCCGGAATGGTGGATCGCGCCGAACGCCTGCGCGATCTCCTGAAGCCCGCTCATCTCGGCGTCGTGAATCTGTTCGCGCTCGGCAAGGCGCAGGTCTTCGACGGCGACCGCGACCTGCGACGACAGCAGCCGCAGGTTTTGCAGGTCCTGCGGCGTGAAGCCGCCCACCGACCGCTTGTTGCTCACCTGCATCATGCCGATGCGCCGGCTGCCGACCTGCAGCGGCATGAGGATCGTGTCCTTTAGCCCGGCGGCGTTGACCAGCACCGACAGGCGCAGTTCGTCTGCCATCGGCTCATCGGCGAGGTCGCTCGACAGCCAGAACGGCTGGTTCTTCCAGATGTCGTAGCCGATGCTGCCTTCGGGAACTGGAATCGCGAAATTGCGGATCACCTGCGCCGGCAGCCCGTAAAACGGCGGCTGCGCCACCAGCGCCTCGCGGATGTCGTCGTAGATCAGCACGCCGCACACTTCGGCATCGAGCAGCTTGGCGACGCGCTCGGTCAGCGCCGAAAAGACCTGCGTCGACTCCTGCCCGCTCTGGTCGATTGCCTGCTGCACGGTAGCGAGGTCTTCGATGCGCCGCGCCTGCTCGGTGTACAACGGCGCGTTGTAGATCGCCGTCGCCCCCTGTTTGGCAATCGCCTGCAGGAACGACAGGTCTGCCTGCGAGAACTGGTCGGCGGTCGCGAATTCCAGCGTGCCGATGAAATGCTCGCCCACGATCAGCGGAACGCCGATGTAGCTCCGGTACAGCCGCGAGTGCAGCTTCGGGCGCACCGCCGACTTGTCGGCAACGTCCACGACCAGCACCGGCTTGCGATACTGGGCGATCCAGCCGGTAATGCCTTCTCCGAAAGCGTAATTCCCGCCCGCTTCGGCAAGCGCCAGCACGTAGGCGACATCGCCCATCCAGCCGCGCGGTGTCAGTTGGTAATGCGCTTCATCCCACAGGCAGATTTCGCCGGCGTCCATCGGCAGTTCCTTGCCGACAATCGTCAGCAGCGCCTGCACCACCATCTCTATGCCCAGGCTGGCGTTGACCGTGTCGTCGATTTCGTTGGCGACGGTGATCGCGCGCCCCAGATCGAACGTGGCAGTGTTGGTCGGGCTGGACGAAAGCTCGCGCATGACGATGACCATGCGTGATGCGTCGTCGGCGGCAGCGCGGTGCGAAACCGCCTCGACCCAGCGTTTGCCCAGTTGAAACGACGCCTGCGCTTCGCGGGTGAACAGTTCGAGGAACGTGTCCGACGGTTGGGCGTTTCGGGCGATGGTTTCGAGGTCGGGCGTTTCCGTGCCCAGCCACCGGCGAATCGTGTCGTTGGCGTGCAGCACCTGTCCGTGTTCGCTGGTAACCAGCACGGCATCGCCGCTGGAGACCAGCGGCAGGTTGGCGAGCACCGATTCCAGGTCGGGGGCTTGCCCCATGCGCTGCCGCGACCAGAAAAACAGCCACAGCAGAATCACCACCGCACCCGCAAAAAGAAGGATTGCCAGTTCCATAAACCGTAATCCCGTAACCGAGCGTTACCAGGACGTCAAAAGATTCGCGCTGCTGCTGGTATCCTGTCCGCCGCTGACTCCCCGGCGGCGGTCTTCGGCTGCCAGCTCGGTCACCTCGCGAATATCCGCGAACTGGTGCGTCTGCGTCGAAACCATCCCCGCCGCCAGCGTCATCAATGGCACCTGCTGCTCGCCATACATGCTGTCGGGCACGAGAATATAGCCGCGCTCGCGGTCGATAAACGAATAATGCTGCTTGATTTTGTTGTCGAATACCTCGACCAAATGGTCGCGCAGCGCTTCCGCCGCGTTGGAATGTGTGATGATGATGAAGTTGTCGCGCCCCGGATGCCCGGCGTAATCGTCGGGCGTGCCCATCTCGTCGATCGCTTCGCCCAGCAGCACCGCCGTGAAGCGAATCACTTCATCCCCGGCGACGAAACCGTACACGTCGGTGAAGGCGTCGAAATTGCCGATCTTCAGGTCGATATACGTCCAGCTTCCCTCGCTGTGCATCAGCGTGCGCAGGTGGTCTTCGATCAGCCGCCCGCTGGGCAGGTTCGACTTCGAGTCGATCTGCGTCTGGCGATTGGCGGCAGTGATGGCGTTCTGCACGCGCAGCTTGAGTTCCTCAATATCGAACGGCTTGGTCACGTAGTCATCCGCGCCCAGTTCCAAGCCCTGAATTTTGTCGCTGCGCTCGTCTTTCTGCGTCAGGAAGATGATCGGGATGTGGCTGGTGCGGGTGGTGGTCCGCAGTTCGCGGCATACGTCATAGCCGTTCATATCGGGCAGCATGATGTCCAGCACGATCAGGTTCGGAAGCTGCTTGCGGGTCATCGTCAGCGCCTCGTTGCCGCGCGGCGCGACCTGCACTTCGTAGCCCTGTCCGCTGAAGTAAATCCGCAGCATGTTGGAAATGTCAAAGTCGTCTTCAACGACGAGGA
>JADLHH010000309.1 GCA_020848855.1 Anaerolineae bacterium
CGAAGACAATCGAGGACTTGCCCGACCCGGAAACGCCGGTGAAGATGGTGATTTTGCGCTTGGGAATGCGCAGCGAGACGTTTTTCAGGTTATTTTCCCGCGCGCCGCGAATTTCGATATATTCCTGGGTCAAGACTGGCTCCTTCAGCTTTCGATGCGTGATGCGCAGAACTATATGCGGACGGCGGCGGGAGTGTGAAGCGGAGAAGTGCGCCGCACGGATTGGCGCAGGGTGCGCTAAAATGGGCGACCAGAGTGCAAACATGGTTGATCATTGCTCAGAAGGATGCCTGATGGCAGCAGTTGAGATCAAGGATGTGAAGATGGCGCGGCTCGACAGCACCCTGCTGTGGAACGCGATGATTGACGCGCCCAAAGCGGGCACCAAAGAGAATATTTTCGTCACGCACATGGAAGGCTGGGTGCTGACGCGCGGCGCGAAACCGACCGCGATTGAAATCTTCTGGAACGACCTGCGCCTGCACCGTTCGGCGAGCTTCGTGGAACGCCCGGACGTGCAGGAGCACTTCCGGCATATTGACGGCGCGCGGGCTGCCGGGTTTTACGCTGATGTGAACCTGCTGTTGTTCCCGGAAGCGTTCGAGCTTACGGTCAGGGTGTGTTTCGGGGAAGAAAGCGCCGAAGTCAAGGAAACGATCGGGGTGATACGGGGGCAGCGCCAAGCGCCGCCGCTGCCGTTCAGCCCGACGATTCAGCCGCTGGCGGTGTATGGGCTGGGGCGCAGCGGCACGACCCTGCTGATGCGGTACCTGAGCAACCACCCGCAGATGGTGGTTTATGACCAGTACCCGTATGAGATGCGGATGATGAGCTACATGTTCCACACGTTCGGCGTATTGAGCGCACGCGCCGACCACAACTCATCACACCCGGATTATTTTCTGACGGATTTCAGCCGGATCGGGTTCAACCCGTTTCATGCCCCGGCGCTGTATAACGAAACGGTGATCAACTGGTTCAACCAGCAGTATTTAGAGGAAGTGAGCGCCTTTTCGATGCGTTCGACCGAGAGCTTTTACCAGACGCTGGCGAACGCTCAGCATAAAGCCAAGCCGAAGTACTTCGCGGAAAAAGTCGTGCCGTACATCCGCAACCAGTACCAGTGGACGCTTTATCCCCAGTCGAAGGCGCTGCTGCTGGTGCGCGACCTGCGCGATTTACACTGTTCGGTGCGGTCGTTCAACGAAAAACGCGGGTTTGCTTCGTTCGGGTATGAAAAGTCGGACTCGGAAGAAGAATTCATCAACATCACGGAGCGAATCTTCCGCTTCAACCAGGCAAACTGGAAGCAGCACCCGAAGCAGGTCAAGCTGGTACGTTACGAAGACATGATCCTGCAACCCCGCGAGACGCTGCTGATGATCACGAAATTCCTGGGGCTGGATGACTCGGCGGGGGTGATCGAGCAGGTGATCAAGGAAACGCAGAAGGATACGCCGAACCTGAAGCAGCACCGCACGACCGACGACGGCAGACAATCGATCGGGCGGTGGAAACATGATCTCAATCCGAAAATCGCTGTGCTGTACCGGGAGCGGTTTGGCAAGGAAATGATGGAACTGGGCTACGAGATTTAGCCGGAGGCAGCCAGTACGCAGACGTAAGCGGCGGCGGTACTGAATACACACCGCCGGGGCGGCGGTGTTTGTTCAGACACCGCCGCCTTTGATTCCCGGCGGGTTACGCCAGCAGCGTGTCGATTTCAGCAAGATCGGCGGCGCTCAACTGCCAGCCGACCGCACCTGCGTTGGCGTGAATCTGTTCCGGCCTGGTTGCCCCGGCGATGACCGAAGCGACGACCGGACGCGCCAGCAGCCACGAGAACGCGAGGTCGAGGAGGGTGTGCCCGCGCCCTTCGGCAAAGGCGATCAGCTTTTCGACGATGGCGAGGCGCTGGTCGTCCATGAAGCGCTTCTGGGTGTCGGCATTACTGAGGCGCGTGCCTTCCGGCACGGGCTGACCCTGACGGATTTTGCCGGTGAGCAAGCCGGATTCGAGCGGGAAATAGGGCAGGAAGCCCAAACCCAGCCGCGCGCACTCGTCGAGCACGTCCGGCTCCGGTTCGCGGTGGAGCATACTGTAGTAGTTCTGCACGCTGACGAAGCGCGCGGCGTTGGCTGCCTGCGACGCGGCTTCGGCTTCGCGGATTTGCGCGGCAGAGAAATTGGAGCTGCCGATTTCGCGCACCTTGCCCGCCCTGACCAGATCCTCAAGCGCACCGAGCGTGTCGGCAATCGGCACGCTGTCGTCCGGGGCGTGCAACTGGTAGAGGTCGATAACGTCGGTATTCAGGCGGCGCAGGCTGGCTTCAACGGCGACGCGAATATAGTCCGGGTGCGCGCCTTCGCCCTGCTCGTCCATCTTGGCGCGGAACTTGGTGGCGATGAGCACCTGAGAACGGCGCGTGCCCAGCGCACGGGCAAGATATTCCTCGCTCTGCCCCTGCCCGTAAACGTCGGCGGTGTCGAAGAAGTTGATCCCCGCATCAAGCGCCGCATCCACGACTTTGGCGGAAGCGTCCGGGTCGATGCGCCGACCGAAATTGTTGCAGCCGACGCCGACGACCGTGACATCGAGCGAGCCGATTTTGCGTGTTTCCATCCTGCTGTTCCCTTCCTATACGGCTTGCGCCTGTGGCTTGTGCAAAGAGTTTAACCTGTAGCACACCGAAAACCCCGAATTTGTGTTATTTCTGACAGCACACGAACGCAAAAGCCTGTCGTACAATATTGCATATAGCAAGTCACATTAAGGAAGTTCGATGAGCACGCAGCAACCTGAGTACCAGCCGCAGTTCAGCCTGTGGGTACGCCAACTGCTGACCGTGATCCTGCTGATTGCCGGGGTGTATTTACTCTCGCTGACCGCCCCGGTC
>JADLHH010000310.1 GCA_020848855.1 Anaerolineae bacterium
GCGACCAGCGCACCATCTTCGAGACGACGATGGCGGGCACGTTCGTCAACGCCTACCGCGCCGAGCGCGACGATTACTTCGCCCTCCTGTCCAACGTCGTCGCCGATACCAACCAGGGCATCGTCTACGCGCTCTCCGGCAATTCGATCCTCGCCTTCCGGCGCTTGGAGTAGGCAAACCGTAGGCAGAGCGCCGATTCATCTGCGCTATAATGGCGTCCGAATTCAGCAGTCAGCTATCAGCATTCAGCCATCAGCTTTTATCATTTGCTGAACGCTGACGGCTGACGGCTTGACTTGTATTGAGGTTTTTCCATGCGCCTTCCCGGCTGGATGTTCATCCTCGGCATCGTCGCGCTGATCGCGGCGACTGCCGTTTGCTCAGTCTTCTCGTTCAATTTCGCCCGTAAAGCCGCCGTCGATCTCGGCGAGAGCGGCGTCGCCGTATCCGGCATTGGCTTCACCGAATTCCTGCGCGCCCAGCCGACCGCCACCCCGTCGCCGTCGCCCATGCCACCGACCGACACGCCGCGCCCCGAAGATACGCCCGTGCCCACCAGCCCTGCGCCGACCGCGACGGTCGATCCGCTCGCCCAGTATACCTGGCAAGACCCGCGCCGCATGAACATCCTGCTGCTCGGCATCGACCAGCGTAAGGGCGAGACTGGCACCTTCAACACCGACACGATCATGG
This sequence comes from Anaerolineae bacterium, assembly GCA_020848855.1. The sequence continues at coordinate 694 of JADLHH010000310.1, forward strand.
TCTTCAGCGTTGACCCGGTGCGCAAGTCCATTGGCATGTTGTCGATCCCGCGCGACCTGTGGGTCGATATTCCCGGCTCGCAGCCCAGCCGCATCAACACCGCTTACGCCGTCGGCGAGATCAACGCCTACCCCGGCGGCGGCGGTCCGGCGCTGACGGCGGCGACTATCGCCCAGAACCTCGGCATCAAGATCGACAAATACGTGCTGATCAACTTCGACGTGTTCACGACCGTCGTTGACCTGATCGCCCCCAATGGGGTGGAAGTCTGCCCGGCGGAAGAGATCGATGATCCGACTTACCCGGACGCCGGCTACGGCATCATCCACGTCCACTTCGACCCCGGCTGCCAGCGGCTGAATGGCGAGCATCTGCTCCAGTACGCGCGCACCCGCCACACCCAGAATTCGGACTTCGACCGCGCGCTGCGCCAGCAGGAAGTCATCAAAGCGGTGCGCAACGACGTGCTGAACGCCGGTGGTATCGCCAATTTCATCGGGCAGGTGCCCGCCCTGTGGGATGAGCTTTCCGGCAGCTATAAGACCAACCTGACGCTTCCCGAAATTCTCAGCCTGGCGACGCTGGCGCAGCAAATCCCGGCGGAGAACATCCACTCCGGGCAGATCGGACCCGCGCAAACATCGCCCTCGACCGCCATGCTCAACGGTATCGCCAGCGACGTGCTGACGCTCGACCACACGGCGCTCGATTCGCTGCTGCGGCAGGTGTTCAACCCGCCGGAAGATTTGTCGCAGGCAGAACTGCGCACCCGCTCCGAAGCCGAGAGCGCGACTATCGTCGTGTTCAACAACACCGATATTCAAGGCTTGGCGGGGCAGACGCGCGACTGGCTGGCGAGCCGACAGGTGAGCGTCGCCGAGCTGGGCAACATGCCCAGCGCGAGCGGCGCGCCCACCACCATCCGCGACTACGGCAACAAGCCGTACACCGCCCGGTATCTGGCGCTGCTGCTGGGGCTGCCCATCGACCGCGTTGTGTCCGGTTCGAGCAGCGACGGGCTGACCACCGCCGACGTGATGGTCGTCGTCGGCTCGGACCTTCAACCACTGCTCAGCGGGCAGTAGACTGTCACGTGATAAGCTGCGTAGGGGCGTTACATGTAACGCCCCTACAACCGAACATTCCCCCGCCCCCCATGACGTTCATCCCGCCCTTTTCGTGTCGTCCCGCATCTGGCGATCCCTTGTTACTTTCGTCGCTTCGTTTAGAATGACGGAATGCAAGAGGGAGCAACCATGAGTGCAAACGGGGAAGCCGCCAAGTCGCCGCTCGACCGCGAAGAGCTGCGCGATGTGATTGATCTGGCGCTGTGGGCAGGGCAAATGCTGCTGCAAAACGGCGCGGACGCTCAGCGCGTCGAAGAAACCGTCCAGAGCATCGGCACGGAACTGGGGGCAGAGGGCGTCGACGCGCTCGTTTCGCCCAACGCCCTGATCGTCACGACCAGCAGCGGCGCGGAATTTCGTACCAAGGTGCGCCGCATCACCAATCTCGGCGTCAATATGACCGCCGTCGAACAGATCAGCCATCTCAACCACCGCGTCGCCGAAGGCAAGCTCGACCGCTTCGCCGTGCGCGACGAACTGACGCGCATCAGCGAAACGCCCCACGAATTCAACCGCTGGCAGATCATCATCATGGTCGGCTTGGCGTGCGCTGCCTTCAGCCGGCTGTTCGGCGGCGATGTGCCGGTGAGCGTCGTCACCTTCGTGGCGGCGGCGCTGGCGACGTTCGTGAGGCAGGAACTCACGCGCCACCACTTCAATGCCCTGCTGATCGTGATCGCCACCGCTTTCGTCGCCGGGCTGATCGCCACCAGCGCGACCATCTTCCACCTGAGCGAGTATTCGCAGATTGCGCTGGCGGCGTCGGTGCTGCTGCTCGTGCCCGGCGTCCACCTCATCAATTCGATTCAGGACATCATCAAAGGGCATATCGTGATCGGGCTGGTGCGCGGCTTCACGGGGCTGGTGATCTCGCTGTGCATCGCCCTCGGCTTGCTGCTGGCGATGCAGTTGGCAGGAGTGTCCGGCTTATGACCGACCTGATCGGAACGATTCTGCTGGACGCCTTCTGGTCGGCGCTCGCCGCGACCGGCTTCGCCATGCTGTTCAACGTCCCGCGGCGCACGGTGCTCGCCTGCGCGCTGACTGGCGCTGCCGGGCACGCCTTCCGCACCTTGCTTATGCATTTCGGCATGAACATCATCCCGGCGACGCTGGCAGGCGCGACCGTGATCGGCTTCGTCGCCGAATACTGCTCGCGGCGCTGGCACGCCCCCACCAACGTGTTCACCGTCAGCGGCGCGATCCCGATGGTTCCCGGCTCATATGCTTACCGGGCGATGCTCGGCGCGATCCGCATCACCACCGCCGATGCCGCCACCGGGATGCCGATTCTGGTCGACGCCGGCATTAACTTCATCACCACCGGCTTGATCCTCGCGGCGCTCGCGCTCGGCATCGCCATGCCGCAGCTTCTGTTCCGGCGACGCCGCCCGTCTGCCTGAGGACGAAATGGTTTTGTGGTGACAAATCGCACCGCATGAATGGATGAGCGACAGTATCCCGAATCCGCCCTCGGAATTATGCTGATGCAGAATAGTCACGCCGCGATAAGCCGCGTGCATTTGTAGATTCCCATTTCGACAATTCCATTCCGAGGAACGCCATGACGGATCATCGTTGGAAGAACATCACCGAAGGAATGGATGGGGCGGCGCGCATCGCGCTCGCCCTGATCACGCCGTTCCTGCGCCGCTGGCGCGTCCGCTGGGGCGCGACACCGGCGGAAGTCGCCATGTCGCTGCCCGGCGACCAGTTCGTGCCCAAGCCCCGCTGGACGTACACCCACGCCGTGATCGTCGACGCGCCGTCCGCTGAAGTGTGGCGCTGGGTGGCGCAGATGGGCTACGGGCGCGGCGGCTTATACAGCTATGAGGGTCTCGAAAATCTGATCGGCTGCGACATGCGCAACGCCGACCGCATCGTCCCCGAATGGCAGCACGTCAAAATCGGCGACGAGTTCCGCATCGACTCGCGCGTCCCACCGCTCCCCGTCGCGCTGGTGGAGCCGGAGCGGGATCTCGTCATGCACGGCAAACCGGACAACGACAGCGGCTCGCCCAACCACTGCTGGGGCTTCCACCTGCTCCCGCTCGAAGGCAGTCGTACCCGGCTGATCAGCCGCGCCCGTACCTACTACACGCTCACCACAGCGAACAGGCTGGCGTGGGGACCCGCGCTGATGGAGCCAATCGGTTTCGTGATGGAGCGGAAAATGCTGCTGGGGATCAAGCAGCGCGCTGAAGCGAACGTCGCCGCGCGCCCGGTCGCCTACGCCTGAGGCACACTCGACGGCTTATACTCGACGGCTTATTCGGCGGGTGGGACGACCTCGTAGGCTTTGATCAGCGTCCGCCATTCTGCCGGGATCGGCGTCGACTGGTTGCGGGTGTAGTCATAAATCACGCCGGTGACCAGCGCCCGCGCCGCAACTTCATAGCGCTCGTCCTTCAGCCGGGCGATCAACTGTTCCAGTTCCATGCTGCGGTTGCCCAGCCGCGTCACCCGCGAGAAGACGTGTACGTCGTCACCGGCGAACAGCGGCAGCCTGAAGTCGATTTCGACCCGCGCCAGGATCAAGCCGATCTGCCCGGTCTGCCCGTCCCACAGTCCAAGCTCGCGCCGCAGTTGATCGACTCGCGCCTGCTCCAGATACGTGAGGTAGACGGCATTGTTCACATGCCCCAGCGCGTCCATGTCGCCCCAGCGCACCTGAATCGGCAGGTGATGGCGAAACCCTTCAGGCGGTGCGATGTTCTCCACAACCTCCGTCCTTTCGCGGCGTTAGCAAATGAGCGACCACAGGCGATGATAGCCGGTTCGCATCACGTTCAGGTACATCGGGTAGGCGACATTCTCCGTGCCCAGCGTCTCGCCGTCCTGCAGCCACATGTACACCCCCGCTCGCCAGAGATCGGGGTAGCGCACGGCGCAGTCGGTCTTCAGGCGGGCGGTCACGGCAGCACCAACTTCGGGGAACAGCGACGTGTTCTCGATCAGGATGTTCTTCGGGGTGTCGAAGATGTAGTCAACCGCGCCGCTCGCTGGAGTGCCCAGCGCCAGCCACAGATCGCCAAACGGGATGTCGGCGGTCAGGAATATCTGCTGCACCACGCCGCCGCTGGTCACGATGATCCCCTGCTGACCGAATGGCACGTCGCCCGCGAACGGGTAATTCTCGCTCCAGCGCCAGTAAAGCAGCGGCGAGACCTCGCCGCCGGGATACGCCGAGCCGCTGACACCCCAGATGGCGTTCACCCAGGGATGATTTTGCAGAATGACGAGCGCTTCCTCGCCGGTCGTCACGCCGGGGCGGATGCCCTGCCAGCACGGCATCGGCGTACACGAATCGAAGAACCGGCTGACGGTGGTGTCGTCGTAGCCATTCATCCGAATGAGCGCCAGCGCCGCCGCCGCGAATACCGCGATCACCAGCGCCGAGCGCACCAGCAGCCGGAACATATGCCTCGTTTCTCAACGCTTATCGTCGTTCGCAATCCATTGTACCCCTGCCCGCGCGTTCGCTGGCGTGAGGGATGGCAGATGGACGGCATTTAGCCTATCCACTTTACGTCCCGCACACCTGGCGGAGTACGCGCCGCAGGTCTGCCATCGTCCCCAGCGAACTGCCGCCCATCGCCGTGCCCGGCGCCCACACCAGCAGCGCGCTGGCGGGCGTGCGCAGCATGTCGGCGTAATTTGCCGGGCAGGGCACGCGCAGGCGCGCGCTCACCCCACTGCCGCCAAACCACAGTGACGTGAACAGGGCAACGGCAGGTCCCCGGTTCGGTGGGATCGCCGCGTAATCCGGCGCGCCGAACGCCAGCATCAGCTCGGCAAGCGTCAGGCGCGAATCGAGCAGCGCGATCTGCACGACCTGTTCTTCATCGACGTACACGTACGAGATACGGTTCGACTCCGCCTCGATCAAGGCGTAGCACACGTCGTAGACGGCGGCATTGCACGCAGCGTCGAACACCCAGCCGCGCTCGCGCAGGTCTGCCAGCGCGTCGGCGCGTGCCGTCGCCCCCGGCTGAACGGTCTGCCAGCACGGGTGCGGACATTCGCCAAAGAACATCCCGACCGCCTCGTTCTGCGCCTGCAGGCGCACCCCGCCGACCAGCAGCGCGAACGCCAGCGCCAGCGCAATCCCCGCGATCACGACCGGGCGAATCACGGCGCAAACTCCTGCGCCGGCGCGACCACCGCGTCATACCGGGCGATTGCCCCCGCCCCGGCGATCCACACATCCCGCCCGGTTAAATCCAGCGTGCCCGCCAGCAGCCCGTCACTCTCCAGATACACGAAGCGACCCGCCCCGGCGAACACCACCTGATCGGTTGGGACATCCAGCCGCCGCAGCGGCTTGCCGCGCTCGCCCAGCCACACCGCGTCGTCGCGGTCGAAGGCGAACGTCACGCCGTCGTCTAGCCAGCGCAAGTTGGAGACGTGCCCCGTGGCGTATACATCGGCGTTCTCGCCGTTGGCGTCGGCGATCAGCAGTTCGGGCGTGCCGTTCTCCCCGTAGCGCCAGTAGATCATCTGATTCCCCGACCACACCGGCAGCCCATCGCGCGCCGCCGAGATGTAGCCGAATATCTGCGCCTCGCCTTCGACCGGGACGCGCCACAGCGCCACCCGGTCGCTGTCACGCTCAGGGATCGCCACGCGCACGAACGCGCTATCGGCGCTCCATATCATCGGCGGATAAAATGGCACTTCCGACGGCGCGCTCAACGCCGTGAACGACA
>JADLHH010000311.1 GCA_020848855.1 Anaerolineae bacterium
CTAGGCATACTCCTCGCCGGCGTGCTGGCGTTCGGCAGCTTCGGACTCGCCGCCGCGCAGGACTCTGTCACCGCCATCGACCTCGGCACGCTGTCCGGTAATGTCGTCACCATCGACGCCGCCGGCACCTACCAGATCAGCGGCACGCTCGCCGATGGTCAGATCGTCGTCGCCGCGCCGGCAGACAGCGCCGTCACCCTGATCCTCGACGGCATTAACCTGGGCAGCAGCACCAGCGCCCCCATTCAGATCACCAGCGCCGCCTCGGTCACGCTTTCGCTGGCAGACGGCACGCAGAACACCATCCGGCTGGATGCGGCATATACCGAAACCAGCGCCGCGGTCGTCACCAGCGCCGACCTGATCATCGCCGGAACCGGTAGCCTGACCATCGACTCGCCCTCCAATGACGGCATCCAGGGCGCCGCCAGCCTCACCATCGCCGACGCGCCAACGCTGACTATCACGGCAGGCGACGATGCCATTCGCGTTGAAGGGAATGTCACCATCGACAACGGCACGCTCAATCTGGTCGCGGGTGGGGGCAGCAGCGCCGCGCTCAGCGAAGACCTCTCCGGCAAGGGAATCCGTGCCGAGCAGAGCATCACGATTAACAACGGCACGATCGCCGTCGACGCCGCCGACGATGCCATCCGCACCGAGCAGGATTTGACTGTGAACGCCGGCACGATCACGATTTCCGCCACCGGCAAAGCCCTGCACGGAACCTATAACGTGGTCATCAACAGCGGCGTGATCACCATTCTCGCTTCGGACGAAGGCATCGAAGGCGGTTGGATCACCATCTACGACGGGCAGATCGACATCACCGCCAGCGACGACGGCATCAACATCTCCGAGCCGGACGATATCGCCAACCCCGACCTGTATTTCCTGTACATCTACGGCGGGACGATCTACGTGAACGCGGACGGCGACGGCATCGACTCGAACGGCTCGATTGAGATGACGGGTGGCGTGGTCGTCGTCAACGGACCGACCGGTTCCGATAATGGCGCAATCGACTACGACGGCACGTTCACGATTTCCGGCGGCTTGCTGGTCGCCGCTGGCAGCGCCGGGATGCCTTCCGCGCCGAGCATGAGCGGTGGTCCCGGAATGATGATGGGTGGTGGTGGACCCGGTATGCGCGAGGGCGAAGGAATGCCGGAAGGCATGACGCCCCCCGATGGCGCACAACGACCTGAAGGCGACGAAATGCCTGCCCCGCCCGACGGCGCTGAAATGCCCGCCGGTGCCGATATGGCGGCTGTCGCAGAAACCGACTCGACCCAGGCTTCCGTGCTGATCGTGTTCGACTCGGAATACCCGGCGGGAACGGTGGTCTCCATCCAGTCCAGCGACGGTGACCAACTGCTCACCTTCGCCCCGGAAAAAGCCTTCCAGTCGCTGGTCTTCTCGTCGCCGGAGCTGGCTCAGGGTGAAAGCTACGTCGTGTACGTCGGCGGCAGTTCGGATGGCACGGCTGTCAACGGGCTGTACGCCGATGGAACCTACAACGGCGGCGCCGAGCAGGCAGCTTTCACCGTTAACGGAATGCTCACCCAGGTAGGCAGTGCCCGCGGAATGCGGATGGGCGGCTAACCCCCCAGCCCCGCCCCCACTGCGGTTAACAGAGCGGGGACAAGCTGATCACTTGTCCCCGCTCACTTTTTCCCAGGCTAACTTCCCTCGCTCGCCAGCAATATCACCGCCGCGTGATCCTCGACAATGTAAAAGTCGCCGTTGATCACCTGATGTTTGCCCCGGTCGCAGTAGTCGTTGGGCGAGTCCAGCGCCGTGTCAACGATTCGGCTCCACTGCTCCTTGCCCTTCAGCGGCGGCAGCGCGAACGCCAGGGGCTCCCAGTAGGCGTTGAGCATGACGTGCAGATAATCGCCGCCTTCCGGGTGACCGAGCGAGAACGCCAGCGTGCGCGAATCTTCGCTCCAGTCCGGCTGGTGCAGCGTTGTGCCATGCCAGGTGATCGCCATGCCGCGGTCTTCGTCCAGCGACGACCAGAACCGCTCATTGTGGAAAATCCGGTGCTCCTGAATGAAGTGCAGCAGCCCTTTGGTGAAGCGCAGCAGGTCGCCATGCTGCTCTACCTGATCCCAGTTGAACCAACTGAGTTCGTTATCCTGACCGTAGGCGTTGTTGTTGCCATACTGCGTCCGGCGCACCTCGTCACCCATGACGATCATCGGCGTCCCCTGCGAAACCAGCAGAATCGTCAGGAAATTGCGAATCTGCTTCTGGCGCAGGCGTTCTACGTGCAGGTCGCTGCTTTCGCCTTCCCAGCCGGAGTTCCAGCTATGGTTGTTGCTCTCGCCGTCGGTGTTGTTCTCGCCGTTCGCCTCGTTGTGCTTGCCGTTGTACGACACCAGATCATTGAGCGTGAAGCCGTCGTGCGCCGTGATGAAGTTGATGCTCCGCTCCGGCACGCGGTTCGGGTCGGGGTAGAGGTCGGGGCTGGCGAGGATGCGCGACGCCATCGCCGAGACGAAGCCCGGATCGCCCTTGACGAAGCGGCGCACGTCGTCGCGGAACTTGCCGTTCCACTCCGCCCAGCGATGCCCGATGAACGTGCCGACCTGGTACAAGCCGCCGGCGTCCCACGCCTCGGCGATGATCTTCGTGCCCGCCAGCACCGGCTCGGACTCGATCTCCCACAGAATTGGCGGGCTGGGCAGCGGGAAACCCAACTCGTCGCGCGACAGCACCGACGCTAAATCGAAGCGAAAGCCGTCGACGTGCAGTTCGCTCACCCAGTAGCGCAGGCAATCCATGATCAGCCGCCGCACAATCGACTGGTTGGCGTTGAACGAGTTGCCGCAGCCGCTGAAATTCATGTAGTACTGCTGCTGCCGCGCCAGGATGTAGTATGCCCGGTTCTCGAACCCGCGATGGCACAGCGTTGGACCGTTCTCGTTGCCCTCGGCGGTGTGGTTGAACACCACGTCGAGGATCACCTCGATACCCGCCTTGTGCAGCGCCTTGACCATGTCGCGGAACTCGTCCACCGGCGCGAGCGGCGCGTCCGACGAGGCGTAGCCCCGGAACGGCGCGAAGAACGCGATCGGCGTATAGCCCCAGTAATTCGACTTGGCGCTGAACGGCTTATCCTGCGGGTCGAACTGCTGCACCGGCAGCAGCTCGACTGCCGTGATGCCCAGTTCCTTCAGATACGGAATCTTCTCGATCAGCCCCTTATACGTGCCGCGCAGTTCGGGCGTGACGCCGGAGTTCGGGTTCTTGGTGAAGCCAGCGACGTGCAGTTCGTAGATCGCCGTGCGCGTGTACGGCGTATGCAGCGGGTGGTCGCCGTCCCAGTCGTAGGCGCTGTTATCGACCACCACGCTTTTCATGGCGACGGCGCAGTTGTCCTCGCCATAAACCGTCGCCGCGCCGCGATCATAATGCTCGTCCTGAATCACCGCTTTGGAATACGGGTCGATCAGCACCTTCGAGCCGTCGAAGCGATGCCCGATTTTCGGCTCGAACGGCCCATGCACCCGGTAAGCGTAGACCTGCCCGCCTTTCAGCCCCGGCACAAACATGTGCCAGTAGTAGAACGTCCGGTTGCGCTGCGGGTCAAACTTCAGGACGTGCGCCGGTTTGTTGTACCTGCCCTCGTCGAACAGCAGCAGCTCGACCGAGTAACAATTCTTCGAAAACACGCTGAAATTGACACCATCGGGGTAAACCGTCGCGCCCAGCGGGTAGCTGCGCCCAGGCTGAATCTTTAACTTCATGGGGTTTGCTCCAAAAGTCTGTTCGAAAGGCTCTGTTGGTTCGGCTCGAATCGTTGGACGCCACGAGCATTGTAGCGGATTTTGTGGCGGGGGCGCTACTGAAGGAGAAAACCTACTGCTGTGCTAGAATTAGGAAAGGATATCAGTAATGAGGGACTTCGATGGCTATCGCAACTCCGACCATCTCCGTGCCGATTCGCACCGATGAGCATGGCGCTATCCGCGTTGGCGGCACACGAGTCCTGTTGGACGTCATTATCGTCTCTTATCAGCAGGGCGAGTCCCCAGAGCAAATTCATGAGGGCTTTCCAAGCGTGAAACTGTCCGATGTTTACGCGGTGATCACCTACTACCTGAACAATCGAGAGGAAGTAGACGCTTATCTGCGCAGGCGTGAGCAGGAAGCGGAGCAGCTTCGCCGTAAAATCGAAACTGAGCGCCCGGACGTGTTCGATCTGGAAAAGCGATTACGGGAACGGCTCGCCAAACGAGACGAATAGATGCGCTTTCTCGCTGATGAAAACTTCGACAACAAAATTCTGCGTGGTGTGCTGCGCCAGAATCCCGACTTCGACATGATCCGCGCATAGGATACCGAGGTTTACGGAGCAGACGATCCCGCTGTTTTAGCTTGGGCTGCCAAAGAGCAACGTATTCTTCTGACGCATGACGCAAATACCCTGATTGACTTCACTTATGAACGGATAGGCGCAGGGCTGCCAATGCCGGGCGTTATCGAAATAGGCGATCAAGTACCTGCCGGTCAGGCGATTGCGGAACTCTTGCTCATCGACGGCGCGAGCGACATCTCCGAGTGGGAAAACAAAGTCACTTACCTGCCGCTGCGATAAGACTATCACCACTTTCCGTTAGCCTTTTCGAACGGGCTTCGAACTGGCGGGCGCGCACAATCGTTCGATAATAAGCGTATGAGAACCGTCCTGCACATCGACCTCGATGCGTTCTTCTGCGCCGTCGAAGAGAACCGCAAGCCGGAACTGCGCGGGCAGCCGTTCGCCGTTGGCGGTCGCCCCGACCAGCGCGGCGTGGTCGCATCGTGTTCGTACCCGGCGCGGCGCTTTGGCGTTCACTCCGCCATGCCCATGTCGCAGGCGGTGCGCGCCTGCCCCGGCTTGATCATCGTCCCCGGCGATCACAAGGCTTACGGCGCTGCCTCGCGCGAGGTCATGCAGCGGCTGGGTCAGTTCACGCCGCTCATCGAGCAGATTTCGATTGACGAAGCCTTCATGGACGTGACGCCGCAGCCCGGCGCGGCGCTGGCGACCCGCCTGCAAACCATCATCAACGAGGAACTGAAGCTGCCGTGTTCGCTCGGCGTCAGCACCAACAAGCTGGTCGCCAAAATTGCCAACACCGTCGGCAAAGCCCGCGCCGCCAAAGGCGCGCCGCCCAACGCCATCATGGTCGTCCCGCCCGGCGGCGAAGCCGACTTCCTCGCGCCGCTGGCGATTGAGGAACTGTGGGGCGTGGGACCCAAAACCGCCGCCCGTCTGCACTCGATGAACATCCACACCATCGGCGACCTGGCGCAGTGGCGCGAGGGCGAACTCGCCACCCTGTTCGGCAAGCACGGCGCCGACCTCGCCCAGCAGGCGCGCGGCATCGACAATCGCCCGGTCGAGCCGGAACACGACGCCAAATCGATCAGCCGCGAGACCACCTTCACCCGCGACGTGACCGACCTCGACGTGCTGCGCCGCACCATCCGCCAGCTTGCCGAAAACGTCGGCTGGCGCCTGCGCAAAGCCGGGCTGCGCGGCAACACCATCAAGGTCAAAGTCCGCTGGTCGAGCTTCACCACCCTCACCCGCCAGCAGACGCTTCCGCAGCCGACCGACGACGACGCTGTAATCGACCGCGTTGCCCAGGAATTGTTCCGGGGTGTCTGGACGCCCGGTCAGGCGGTGCGGCTGGTCGGCGTGGGCGTCAGCGGCTTCGACGACTCCGAGCAGCAGATGGGCTTGTGGCAGGAAGACGCCGCCCGCGACGAACAGCGACGCCTGCAGCACACCCTCGACGACCTGCGCGACCGCTTCGGCGAAAATATTATCCAGCGCGGCAGCGACCTCAGGCGCAAGCGCTAAAACCAGTTGAAAGTGACAGGTTAAAAGAGCCATTCCCCGGCATGGTTTTGACTTTTAACTTTCAACTTTTAACCTGCTCCTCGACTTTCCCATTTGACAAACGCGCTCCCACACCTATAATTGATACCAAGTATCAATTGACACACATGGGGTTTGTCTTGTCGAAGAAAGTCGCGCTTCTGCTCGCCGTTCTATTGATGTCGGTCGCTGTTTCCGTCCGCGCTCAGGATTCGCGCCTGCAAGTCGTCGCCAGCTTCAGCATTCTGGCGGATGTCGCCCGTAACGTCGCCGGGGACGCTGCCGACGTAATGACGCTCATCCCATCCGACGCCGATCCGCACGCCTACACGCCCGCCCCCGGCGATCTGGCAGCCGTCGCCGATGCCGACGTGGTGCTGGTCGATGGCGCGCAGTTCGAGCAGGGCTTGCTGACCACCATCGCCAGCGTCATGGGCGACAAAACGCCGATCGTCGCTTCCACCTGCGTCGAAATCCTGCCCTTCGGCGAAACGCCGCTTGCCGAAGCACCTGCTGGGGATAACGCTGCCGGCGACGATGCCACTACCCAGCGCTGCGACGGCTACGCCGCCGACTTGGAATCCGCCGGCGCGCCTGCCCCGGATTACCCGACGCTCGGCAGGCTGTTCGCCCTGAACTGCACCGTCGAAGCGGGCGAAGAAGAGGGTAACTGCGACCCACACGTCTGGTTCAATCCCTACAACGTCGAACTGTGGGCGCTGACCCTCCGCGACACCTTCAGCGACCTCGACCCCGCCAACGCCGGTGTATACGCTGCCTATGCCGCCGCCTACATCGAGCAGGTTGAAGCTGTGCGCCAGTCGACGCTGGAGCAGGTCGCGTCACTGCCGGACTCGCAGCGCAGGCTGGTCACCGACCACGAAGCGCTCGGCTACTTCGCCGCCACCTACGGTTTCGAGATCGTCGGCGTGGTCGTGCCCAGCCTGAGCACCCTCGCCGAGCCAAGCGCGCAGGAGATCGCCGCGCTGATCGACACCATTCGCACCGAAAACGTCCCGGCGATCTTCGTCGGCGTCACCGTTAGCCCGGCGCTCTCGCAGCAGATCGGCGGCGAATCGGGCGCGCAGGTCTACACGCTCTATGCCGAATCGCTCAGCGCCGAGGAGGGTCCTGCCGCCACCTACCTTGATTTCATGCGCTACAATATTCAGACGGTCGTCGACGCGCTGGGTTAGGCGAAAGTTCGACGCCCCTCACCGCGTCACATCTACAGAGCAGGTTTTCGCAGGGGCGTTCAGTTAAACGCCCTACAGCATTCAGGAATTCGCTCCATGCTTCAGGAAAAAACCGCGCCGCCGACCCACGTCCATAACAACGCTCCCGTTCTGTCGGTGCGCGGTATCAGCGCGGGCTATCCCAATGCCCGCGATGCCATTCAGGATGTGTCATTCGACGTGGCGCGCGGCGAGCGTGTCGCCGTGCTGGGACCGAACGGCGCGGGCAAAAGCACGCTGTTCAAAGCCATCGTCGGCTTGATCCCGTTCAGCGCCGGCGAGGTCTCCATCCACGATCAGGACTGCCGCACCAGCCACTCGCTCGTCGGCTACGTGCCCCAGAACAACGCCGTTGACTGGCGCTTCCCGGCAACGGTCGCCGACGTGGTGATGATGGGTCGCCTGCGCCAGATCGGCTGGTTTCGGCTCGCTAACCGGCGGCACTGGGAAATGGTCGACCATCTGCTCGATCAGGTCGGGATGCTGCACCTGCGCGACCGCCGCATCGGGCAGTTGAGCGGCGGGCAGCGCCAGCGGGTGTTCATCGCCCGCGCGCTGGCGCAGGAAACCGACGTGCTGCTGCTCGACGAGCCGTTCAGCGGCATCGACGCAGCGGCGGAACACGAAATTCTGGACGTGCTCGACCGCCTGCAGGCTCAGAACGTCACGGTGCTGATCGCCACTCACGATCTCAATCTCGCCTCGACGCGCTTCGACCGCGTCCTGCTCATCCGCCAGCGACTGATCGCCTGCGGTACGCCCGCCGAAGTCTTCACGGCGGCGAATTTCCAGCTTGCCTACGGCGGGCACGTCGGCATCTTCCGCGACGGCGGTTTCTTCGTCGTCGACGAACACTAAAGGCACACCCGAACATGGAAATCACGACCTTTCAGCCGCAGTATCTCCCGGAAATGGCGGCGCTGTTCGTGCGGAATTACAAGGCGCTGCGCCAGTCCGTGCCCATCCTGCCGGACTTGATGGCGCAGCCGGAGCGGGTCGAAACGATGCTGCGCGACCGGCTGGCAGGCTGCCCCGGCGTGGTCGCGCTCGAAAACGGCGTGGTCGCCGGCTTCATTGGCTGGTTCATCGTCGACCACTTTCGCGGCACCGAGCGGCGCGGCGCGTACGTCCCCGAATGGGGGCACGCGGCTGCCGACCCGATTACCTACCGGGCGATGTACCGCGCCGCCGCCCAATCCTGGCGCGAAGCCGGCTGCGGCGTCCACTGCATCAGCCTGCTGGCGCACGACGAGGCAGCCGTGAAAACGTGGTTCTGGAGCGGCTTCGGCATGATCCTCGTGGATGCCATCCGCCCAATCGATCCGCTGGGTATTCCGCTCCCGACCGACATCACCATCCGTAAAGCCACACCCGCCGACCTCGACGTTCTGTGCGCGCTGGAGATCGAGCACGGGCAGCATTACACCGAGCCGCCCATCCAGATGGCAGCCTACGAGCCGCAGGAGGCCGCCGCGCTGGCAGCCTTCATGGACGAGCCGGGCAACAGTTTGTGGCTGGCGCTCGACGGCGACGCCGTGATGGGCTATATGCGTTTCGAGTCGAACAGTCACGGCGCAAGCGCCATCGTCAACGCGCCTGACAAAGTCGCCAACACCGGCGCGTTCGTGCGCCCGGCATACCGGGGACGCCGCGCCGCTCCCGCACTGCTCGACGCCGCCCTGCGAGACTATGCGGCTCAGGGCTGCGCCCGCTGCTCGGTCGATTTCGAATCGTTCAACCCCGAAGCGGCGAATTTCTGGCTGCGCTACTTCGATCCGGTCACTTTCTCGCTGATGCGCGTCCCGGAGAGCATCTGAATTCAGGATAAGCTCGTGGATTTATATCAACTCCTCATCCAGCCGCTCTCGTACGAGTTCATGCAGCGCGCCATGCTGGCGGCGCTTCTGATCGGCGCGATCAGCGGCGTGATCGGCTGCTTCGTGGTCGTGCGCGGTATGTCGTTTTTCGGCGATGCCCTCTCGCATTCGATCCTGCCGGGCGTCGCCGTCGCCTATATCGTCGGCGCGGATTTGTTCGTCGGCGGCTTGGTCGCCGGCATCGCCACCGCGCTCGGCATCGGCTGGCTGACCGGGCACGGTCGCCTGCGTGAAGACACCGCCATCGGCGTCGTGTTCGTCGGCATGTTCGCGCTCGGCATCGCCATCATCAGCAGCGGCAGCAGCTACGCCGTCGACCTGACCCACATCCTGTTCGGGAACGTCCTCGGCGTCCGCGCGTCCGATCTGGTGATCATGGGCATTTCCGGCGTGGTCGTCATCGGCGCGACCGTGCTGTTCTACAAGGAGCTGCTCACCCAGAGCTTCGACCCGACCTTCATGCGCACGCTGCGGCTGCCCGGCGAAGCGCTGCGCCTGCTGCTGCTGGCGCTCATCGCCGTGACCATCGTCGCCAGCCTGCAGACTGTCGGCATCGCGCTCATGCTGGCGATGCTGATCACGCCGGCGGCGACCGCTCAACTGCTCGTCAAACGCCTGCATCACATGATGATCGTCGCCGCCTTCATCGGCATGATCAGCGGCGTGGTCGGGCTGTACCTGTCGTGGCGCTTCAACGTGCCGTCAGGCGCGGTCATTGTGCTGACGACCACCGCCATCTTCCTCGTCGTGTTCGCCATCTCGCACCTGCGCGGTAACCTGGAATAACCCCTCACAAACCATCCCGTAGGGGCGCAGGTGCAACCTTCGGTTGCCTGGCTGCGCCCGTTTTTCTCCCTCTTGGCGTAGGCGAACCGAAGGTTCGCGCTTGGCGTTCTTGGCGTCCTGGCGGTTCAAATTTGGTTCTACTTCCAATCCTCGCGGTAGAAATCCGGCGTACTTCAGGTACAATGGCGGCACGTATCCCGAACAACGCACCCAGCTAAACACGCACATGCAGCTTTTCATCATTCGGCACGGACAGTCCACCAACAACGCGCTTGACGACGAATCCCTGCGCTCCTTCGACCCGTCGCTCACCGAAACCGGCGTCCAGCAGGCGGAACGGCTGGCGCAGCGGCTCGCCGCCGGGCACGACACCCGCTTCAATCTCGGCAGCGGCTTCGCCGGCGACACCGGCGCGAATGATTTCGCCATCACCCACCTGTACTGCAGCGCCATGCACCGCTCGCTCCAGACCGCCGCCCCGGTTGCGCGGGCGCTTGGTCTGCGCCCGGAAGTATGGCTCGACGTGCATGAGCAGGGTGGCATGTACCTGGATCAGGATGACGTCCGAACCGGCTTCCCCGGCAGGACGCGCCGCGAAATCCTCGATGAATTTCCTGACTACCTGCTGCCCGAAACCGTCACCGACGCCGGCTGGTACGATGCCGCGCGCGGCTATGAGGAGATGCACACCGGCGCGGGGCGCGCTATCAAGGTGGCGATGGAACTTCGCCGCCGTGCGCTGGGCGATTTCCGCGACGCTCGTATCGCCATCATCACACATGGCACGTTCATTGACCTGATGCTCAAGGCGTTTCTGGGCACGCTGCCCAACCGCCATTTCTTCTTCAGCCACTACAACACCGGTATCACCCGCCTCGACATCAAGCCCGAATACCTGATCGTCCGCTACGTCAACCGCATCGATCACCTGCCGACCGAACTGATCACCTGAAACCGTAGACCCTTCGCCAGAATTCCCGGATTGCGATCAAATTTAAGCTGGATATGATGTCAGTTTAAACGAATCGTGTTACAATCTAACTTGTACGGACAGGTTAAGACATGACTGATTTTAATATTTCTCATGACAGCCCGTTACCTTTACACTTACAGCTTCTGGACGAACTCCGGCACCGGGTCAAGAACGGGCTGCTCAAGCCGCACGACCGTCTGCCCGGCGAGTGGGAACTGGTCGAGAAATTGAACATCAGCCGGGCGACGATTCAGCGCGCGTGGCAGTCGGCGCAGGAAGAGGGTCTCCTGTACCGCGTAGCGGGCAAGGGCACGTTCGTCGCCCCGCCAGCCGAAACCACCGCGCGCGGCATCGTCGGCTTCTTCCTGCCAGAGTATCGCGGAACCTTCGCCGTACATATGCTCGATGGCGCGGAACGGGTGCTGCGTTCCGCCGGACTGCGTGTGCAGTTCGCCAGCACCGAGCGCAGCGTGGACGAGGAGAATCGCCTGCTTCACCTGCTCATGCGCGACGGCGCCAGCGGGTGCATCCTCGTGCTGTCGCGCGGTAGTACGGCGGCGCGACTCCTCACGTCCGGCGAATTCCGCCTGCCGATCGTGCTGATGGATCGCCCGCTGAACGGAACCGTCCTGCCGTGCGTCACCAGCAACAACTACGAGGGCGGGCGTCAGGCGACCGACCACCTGATCGAGCTGGGGCATCGCCGCATCCTCTTTCTGGCGCGCCCGCACCTCGATCTGTTTCCCGTCGCGGAGCGCTACCGGGCATATCAGGATGCGATGCGCCGTGTCCACGCCGAACCGCAGCCGCCGTTCCTCATCGGCGGTGGCACGGAAATCAGTTCCTATGAAGCCTATCTCCAGCAGGATGACACGGACATTCAGCCCCTCATCCAGTTGCTTCGCTCAGCCAATCGCCCGACCGCGATTTTCGCCGTCAACGATTGGATGGCGATGAAAGCACAACGAGCGATTCTGCTCGCCGGGCTGCGCACGCCAGAGGATGTTTCACTCGTCGGCTTCGACGACCTCGACATCGCGCAGTATCAGACCCCACCGCTGACGACCGTCGCCCAGAACCCCGAGTCGATTGGTGCTGAAGCGGCTCGCCGCCTGATCACGCTTATCGAAGGAGAACAGCCTGCCAGTATCCTGACATTAGTTCCTACACGCTTGGTGGTTCGCGGGTCGACCGCGCCGCCGTCATAAGCAAAAGGTTTGTTTGAAAGGTTGCAACCGTTTTTGGCGAGCAGATCGCGCGCATCTGTTCACCGCCCAGTAGCATAAAATCTACATGAAGGAGTCCAAGGATCATGTCGAAGCGCTTTGTTAGTATCCTGTTGTTAGCCGTCGTCGTCCTCTCGGCGGCTGGCGGCGTGCTGGCTCAGGACAGCGCGATTGAACTGACCATCAGCGGCGTGAACGGCAACGATGCGTTGCAGTGGTTGAACGAGATGGTCGTACCGGCGTTCCAGCAGAAAATGGCAGACGAAGGCAAGAATGTCACCGTCACGGTCATTCCCTTCAGCGGTGCGGGTGAAGACCTGCGCCAGCAGTACGCGCTTGACCTCGGCGTCGGGGAAGGCGCAGATGTCCTGTCCTTCGACGGTTTCTGGATCCCCGAATTCGCGGACGGCGGATTGATCAAGCCGCTCACCGAAGTCGTCGGTCCCGAAGTCCTCGATTGGGAAGGCTGGAGCGTCATCCCTGAAGGCTTACAGCAGATTCTGGGCTACAACGGCGAGCTGTACGGCATCCCTTACGGCACCGACGCCCGCGACATCTGGTACCGCACCGACCTGTTCGAGCAGGCGGGTCTGCCAGCCGACTGGCAGCCCACGAGCTGGCAGGAATGGCTCGACGCCGCCCGCACTATCAAGGAACAACTGCCGGATGTCACCGCGATTCAGTTGAACGCTGGCACGGTGATGGGCGAAGCCACCACCATGCAGGGCTACTATCCGGCGCTGCTCGGCGCTGGCAGCCATGTGTACGATTTTGAAAACAACAAGTGGATCGTCAGCAGCCCGTCCATTCTGGATGCGCTCAACCTGTACAAGACGATCTACATCGACGAAGGTTTGGGCGACCCGCGCTATCAACTGACCCAGAACGGGCGCGACCAGTCGTTCGAAGATTTCGCGCAGGGCAAGATCGCCATGCTCGTCGAAGGCGACTACCTGTGGCGCGGTCCGCTCGCGCCGAACACCGGCGACTTTGCGATGGCGGATCGCGACGAGGTCGTCTCCTTCGCCAAATTCCCGGCGATTGAACCCGGCATGGGCTACAACGGGCAGGATTTCGTGACGATTTCCGGCGGTACGGGTTATATCCTCAACCCGAACACTGCCCACCCGCAGGAAGCGTGGGAACTGCTGTCGTTCATGTTCAGCAAGGACATGGTCGACCAGCTTCAGAGCATCACCCCGCGCATCCGCGCCCGCACCGACGTCGAAGTCACGGGTGACCCGGTCATGAGCCGCATCGCCTCCGAGGTGCTGCCGCTGACGACCGTCCGCCCACCGCTTGCCGCCTACAATCAGGTTTCGCAGGAAGCGCAGCTCATGACCGAGCGCGTCGTCTCCGGCGAAATGACCCCTGAGGAAGCGATGCAGGCGTACGATGAAGCCGTCACGGCAATCGTCGGCGAAGAAAACGTCGAGCGCATCCCACTCGACTAGCGTCACGCATTTCGCAACCAACCCCGCGGACGAGGTCTGCGGGGCTGGTTCTTCCCGATAGCGAAGAAGATGCAGCGAACCCTGATCTCTCGTCCACTTGGATTTTTGTTTCTTCTGCCGGCGCTCGTTTTTGTCGCCGTTTTTCTGATTTACCCCTTCTTTTCGATCTTCCAGATGAGCTTCACCAACCAGACGCTCGTCGGCGTGGCGGCGGCGAACCCGCAGTATGTCGGGCTGGACAACTACGCCGAACTGTTCAACGTCGCCAACTGGATGCGGCGCGGCGAATTCGGCGCCAGCCTGCTGCTCACGGCGGAATTCGTGGTCGGCTCGGCGCTGATCGGTCAGGCGGGGCTGGGGCTGCTGCTGGCGACCATTTTTCACAACCGCAAGGGCATCCTGCGCGAGACGATCTTCACCCTGGCGATTGCTGCCTGGATCATCCCCGACGTGGTCGTCGCCTTCGCCTGGTTCGCCTATCTCGACCCCGACGGCACGCTCAATATGGTTCTGAACGCCGTCGGCATCCGCTCGTTCGACTGGCTGTTCCACTACCCCATGCTCAGCATCATCCTGTTCAATACCTGGCGCGGAACCGCCTTCTCGATGCTCCTGTTCTCGTCGGCGCTGGGGTCGATTCCGCCGTCGCAGTTGGAGACCGCCAGCGTCATCGGCGCGAGCGCGTGGCAGAAATTCCGCGACATCCTGCTGCCGCAGTTGGGGCGCTACATCCTCACCGATATGCTGCTGATCACGCTGTGGACGTTCAACACCTTCACGCCCTTCCTGCTCACCGGCGGCGGTCCCGTCAACCAGACCGACGTGGTCTCGATCTACATCTACCGCACCGGTCTCAAGTTCTTCGAGTTCGGCAAGGGCAGCGCCGTCGCGGTGGTGGTGATGATCATCAACCTGCTGCTCGCCGGGGTTTACCTGATGATCAGCCGCAGCCGGAGGACGACATGAGAGCTTTCACCCGCCTGCTGTTGATCATCATCGTCACCATGCTCGGCTTGTTCTTCGTGCTGCCACTGCTGTGGTTCGTGTTCGCGCCGTTCAACGACCACGCGACGCTCTCGGTGACCATTCCGGCAAACTGGTCGCTGGCGAATTTTCAGGAAGTGCTGAACAACGAACTGGCGATGCGCGGCTTGCTCCAGAACAGTACGATCATCGGGCTGGGCACGATGATCGCCACCACCGCCACCGCCGCGCTGGCTGCCTACGGCATCTCGCGCAGCAACATCCCCGGTCGCCAGTTCCTGACCTACGTGCTGATCCTGTTCTCGTCGGTAGTGACGGGCACGGCAAGTATGCTGCCCATCTTCCGCCTGATCTACAACCTGGGGCTGATCAATACCCACGCCGGCGTCATTCTGTCGATGACCGGCGGGCTGCTGCCATCTGCCATCTTCATCATGCAGGATTTCGTCGACGGCATCCCGCGCTCCTACGAGGAAGCGGCAATGGTCGCCGGCGCGTCGCCGCTGCAAATCTTCCGCGACGTGAGCTTTCCACTGCTGCGCCCCGGCTTGATGGTTGTCGGCATCTGGGTGCTGGTCAACGCCTGGGGGTCGTTCCTAACCCCGTTCATCCTTCTGCGCGAGCCGAAGCTCCTGCCCGCCGCCGTGACGTTCTACCAGTTCTACGACGAAGAAGGCTCACCGCAAATCACGCTGGTCGCGGCATACGCAGTCCTCTACACGCTGCCGGTTCTGCTCCTCTACCTGCTGATCAACTGGCGCTATGGCTTCCGCTTCTTCGGCGGCATCAAACAATAAGGCTACGGCATGGCTTCTGTGAAACTCTCCAATTTACGCAAATCCTTCGGCACGGTTCACGCGGTCGATGGCATCAACCTCGACATTCAGGACGGCGAGTTCGTCGCGCTGCTGGGACCGTCCGGCTGTGGCAAAACCACCACGCTGCGCATGATCAGCGGGCTGGAAGCGCCCACCGGCGGCACGATTCACATCGGCGACCGCGACGTGACCAACCTGCCCCCGCGCGACCGCGACGTGGCGATGGTGTTTCAGGACTACGCGCTCTACCCGCACATGACCATCGACGAGAACATCGGCTATCCGCTCAAGGTGCGCGGCGTCGCCAGCAGCGAACGGAGTCGGCGCGTGCGTTCGGTCGCCGAAAATCTGCAAATCGGCACGCTGCTGGAACGCCGCCCGGCGCAGCTTTCCGGCGGTCAGCAGCAGCGCACGGCGCTGGCGCGGGCGGTCGTGTATCAGGCGAAAGTCTTCCTGTTCGA
>JADLHH010000312.1 GCA_020848855.1 Anaerolineae bacterium
AACGTGACGAAATTTTATGGTTGGCTCGGAAACACGGTGCATCGAATGTGCGCGTGTTTGGTTCGGTTGCTCGTGGCGAAGCATCAGAAGCCAGCGATATTGACTTTCTAGTTGATTTCCCAGCCGATTACAGTCTGTGGGACCGGATAGGTTTGAAGCAGGATTTGGAAGATTTGCTCGGTCGACCTGTAGATGTCGTACTTGCCGAGCGACTGCGTGAAATTCTGCGTGACGATATTCTGCGTGAATCTATACCTTTATGAAAAAGCAGAGCCTCTATCTTCACGATATTCTTGAGCGTATTCGCCTGATTGAAGAATTTACGGTGGATGGTCGTCAGGCATAGATGGAGTCTGTGCTTATTCAGGAAGGCGTAATCTGCTGTTTTGACGTAATCGGGGAATTGTCAAGCGGCTCTCTCCCTAACTCACTGCTTTGCACCCGGAAATCCTCTGGCGGCGAGTGTCGAGGTTAAGAGATATTCTTGTCCACCAGTATGATGAGACCGATGTTGAGGTCGTGTGACGAATTGTTGAACAGGATCTCGCTCCTTTGAAACATGTGGCTGAAGCACTTTTGCTGCGTGTAAACGAGACGAAAGAGGACGGAGCTACAAATGATGCATAGTTGAATTCATGGGTTTATGAATAATGCTCATGTTCATTCGTGAAAAAGTGGACAAACAAAAGCGGATCATTTAGAATTAGCACGACAAGCGGTTATCATTAAAATTCGATATCTACTTCTGGTCTTTCAGTGCCCGCGCCGGCACTTTGAGCTACTGTCCTTCTATCGTTTAGGAGACGCACATGGCGGACATCTCCAGCAATATCTTTGAATCGCTTCTGAAGCAGGTCGAAGACTACAGCCCGACGGTCGAATCGGTCGAGGTAGGGTTCGTCGAAGAAGTGGGCGACGGTATCGCCCGTGTATCCGGGTTGCAGAATATCCGCTTCAGCGAACTGGTGCGCTTTAGCAATGGCGCGGCAGGTATCGCCTTCAACCTGGAAAAAGACAATGTCGGTGTCATCATCATGGGCGAATACGATACGATTAACGAGGGCGACGAAGTGCGCCCGCTCGGTCGTATCGCCTCGGTTCCGGTCGGCATGGGCTTGGTCGGGCGTGTCGTCAACGCGCTGGGCGAGCCGGTCGACGGACGTGGTCCCATCGCCAGCGACGAGTACTATAACATCGAGCGCATCGCTCCCGGCGTGATGGCGCGGCGCAACGTGCATCGTCCGGTGCAGACGGGTATCGTCTCGATTGACGCAATCACGCCGATTGGTCGTGGTCAGCGTCAGTTGGTCATTGGCGACCGTCAGACCGGCAAGACCGCGCTGGCGGTGGACACCATCCTCAACCAGAAGGGTAAAGACCTGTACTGCATCTACGTTGCCATCGGCAAGCGGCGCGGCGAAATCGCCCGCCTAGTGGCGCTGCTGGAACAGTACGGCGCGATGGACTACACCATCATCGTCAACGCGACGGCTTCCGAATCGGCGGCGCTGCAGTACATCGCCCCGTACTCTGGCTGCGCGATTGGCGAATGGTTCATGGAGAACGGCAAGGATGCGCTGATCGTCTACGACGACCTCTCCAAACACGCCTGGGCGTACCGTCAGGTTTCGCTGCTGATGCGCCGCCCGCCGGGACGCGAAGCGTACCCCGGCGACGTGTTCTACCTGCACAGCCGCCTGCTCGAACGCGCCGCTCAGTTGAGCGAGGCGCGCGGCAACGGCAGCCTCACCGCGCTGCCGATCATCGAGACGCTGCTCGGCGACGTGTCCGCTTACATTCCCACTAACGTCATTTCGATTACCGACGGTCAGATTTTTCTGGAAGCCGACCTGTTCAACGCCGGACAGCGCCCCGCCATCAACGTCGGTATCAGCGTCAGCCGCGTGGGCGGTGACGCGCAGACCACGGCGATGAAGAAGGTCGCTGGCGGTTTGCGCCTCGACCTCGCGCAGTTCCGGTCGCTGGCGGCGTTCGCGCAATTCGGTTCCGACCTCGACAAGGCGACTCAGCGTCAGTTGGATCGCGGTCTGCGTCTGACCGAGCTGCTCAAGCAGCCGCAGTACCAGCCGCTTTCGCTCACCGACCAGGTCGCCGTTCTGTACGCCGGCACGCGCGGTATGCTCGACAATATCCCGGTGGATCGTGTCAAGGAATGGCAGGCAGCGTTCCTGCGCGCTTATCACTCACAGCACGCTGATGTTGCCGATGCTATTGAGCAGTCGAAGGTCGTGTCCGACGAGTCTGAAGCGAAACTGCGCGCCGCCATCCAGGATTTCAACGCAGCCTGGAGCTGAGACTCAAGGGGGAACGATGGCAAGCGCACGCGAGATTAGAAATCGCATTCGCAGTGTGAAGAATATTGGGCAAATCACGCGCGCGTTGGAGGCAGTCTCCGCTTCGCGCGTGCGAAAGGCGCAGGCGCGCGTGCTGGCAAGCCGCGCGTTCGCCGAAAGAGCATGGGAAATCCTGCTGAACGTGCAGAACGCCGCCACTAAAGGTGTGCCGCTGCACCCGCTGCTGACGCCGCGCGACGAGGTGAAGAATACGCTGCTCGTGCTGATCACGTCGGATCGCGGTCTGGCGGGCGCATTCAACACCAACATCCTGCGCGTGGCAAGGCGCTTTCAGGAGCGCACCCCGACGCCGATGAGCTACGTGGCAATCGGGCGTAAGGGGCGCGACTCGCTGATCCGGCTGCGGCAGAACGT
This sequence comes from Anaerolineae bacterium, assembly GCA_020848855.1. Next base: position 2,730 of record JADLHH010000312.1, read on the forward strand.
CATCGCCGAATTTGGCGACCCGTCCGACATCACGATTGCGCAGATTTCGCCGGTCGTGCGGCTGGTCGTGGACGACTTCCTGAGCGGCAAATACGACGAAGTCTTCATCGCTTACACCGACTTCATCAACACGCTCACGCAGAAGCCGCGCGTGCTGCGGCTGCTGCCGCTCGTGCCGTATCGCACCGATGACCAGGCGCTGGCGGAATACATCAAGGATGTGCCCGCCGTAAGCGCCGGCAACGCCGACTACGAGTACGAGCCGAACGCGACCGCCATTCTCGACGAGATTGTGCCGCGCTTCACGGCGCTTCAGCTTTACCAGGCGATTCTCGAAAGCCAGGCGAGCGAACATTCGGCGCGTATGGTGGCGATGCGCAACGCGTCCGACAACGCGGCGGGGCTGGTCGAGGACCTGACCTTGGTCTACAACAAGGCGCGTCAGTCGGCGATCACCAGCGAGATTCTGGATATCGTGGGCGGCGCTGAAGCGCTGCAGGATTCGATAGACAAAGTAGCGACCCAAATTGAGAGCGACCTCGCCGCCCGTTCGCGAAACGCGCAGGCAGTCGTCGAGCAGCCGTACTAGAGGAGCGATTTCATGAGTGAAATTCAGGGACAAATCTCCCAGGTATTGGGCGCGGTCGTGGACGTGGACTTCGCGGCAGGCGAACTGCCGGATATCTACGATGCGATTCGCGTCCCCCGTGACGGTCAGGAAGACCTGATTCTCGAAGTTCAGCTTCACATTGGCAACAACACGGTGCGCACGGTTGCGATGGACACGACCGACGGCTTGCAGCGCGGCGTTGAAACGTTTGCGACCGGATCGTCCATCACCGTGCCGGTGGGGCAGGCATCGGTAGGGCGCGTGTTCAACGTGCTGGGGCGTCCGGTAGACCTCGGCGAGCCAGTGCCGCCGGAAACGCCTCGCCGCTCGATCCACGCGGAAGCGCCGGACTTTGAAGCTCAGACGACCCATATCGAAGTCTTCGAGACGGGCATGAAAGTCATCGACCTGATCGCGCCGATGACGCGCGGCGGCAAGACCGGCATCTTCGGCGGCGCGGGCGTCGGCAAAACCGTGACGATTCAGGAACTGATCAACTCGATTGCGACGCAGCACGCCGGCTTGTCGGTGTTCGCCGGCGTGGGCGAGCGCACCCGTGAAGGCACAGCGCTCTACTACGAAATGGAAGAAGCCGGCGTGCTCGACAAGCTGGCGATGGTCTTCGGGCAGATGAACGAGCCGCCCGGCGTGCGCCTGCGCGTGGCGCTGTCGGGTCTCGCGATGGCGGAATATTTCCGTGATGAAGGGCGCGACGTGCTGCTGTTCATCGACAACATTTTCCGTTACTCGCTGGCGGGCGCGGAAGTGTCGGCTCTCCTCGGTCGTATGCCTTCGGCGGTCGGTTATCAGCCGACGCTGGCGGACGAGATGGGGCAGCTTCAGGAGCGCATCACCTCGACGCAGACCGGCTCGATCACGTCGATGCAGGCGGT
>JADLHH010000313.1 GCA_020848855.1 Anaerolineae bacterium
CCCGGCTGGCAGTCGCCGACAGCCGAACCCGCGCCGCTGCTGGTCGCGCTCGATGCACACGACGTGCCGGTCGCGCAGGCGGCGCAGTGGGATCGCCCGCGCTATGCTGTGCCGGTTCCCACCGATATCGCCGCGCTGCGGCAGACCAACCGCGATGTGGCGCTGGCATGGCGGCTCGCCGTGCGCGAGGCGATGCTGGCAGCCTTCGAACAGGGATATGCCGCCGTCGATTTCGTCAAACAGGATGACCAGTACGTATATCTGCTGAGCAGAAGTGAGGCGCTCCCGTGAGTATCGACCTGAACGCGCCCGAAGTTCGCGCGGCGATTGCGCTCGTCGACGCGCTGATCGAGGGCGAGCAGCGCGACCGCAAAATCCCCGGTATGTCCGCCGGGATCGTCTACGATCAGGACTTGATCTGGCAGCGGGGGTATGGCTACGCCAACCTCGAAAAGCAAATCCCCGCCGACGCGCAGACGGTCTACCGCATCGCCTCGATCACCAAGCTGTTCACGGCGACGATGCTGATGAAGCTGCGCGACGCAGGCAGGCTCAGCCTCGACGACCCGATCGAGAAGTATCTGCCGGGATTCAGCGTGAAATCGGGCTTCCCCGACGCCCGCCCGCCGACGTTCCGGCAGGTTGTCGCCCATTCCGCCGGGCTGCCGCGCGAAGGCGATCATCAGGGCTGGCGCGACATGAACATGCCGACCGCCGAAGCCCTGCTGGAGTCGCTCAGCCGGCTGGAGATGGCATTTCCGACGATGGTCGAGCCGAAGTATTCCAACCTCGGCATTTCGCTGATGGGCTACGCGCTGAGCAAAATCGCCGGGCAGGAGTACGGCAGCTACGTCGAGGCGCAGATTCTGAAGCCGCTGGGGATGGATTCGAGTGGCTTCGACCACAGCCGCTACGGAGACGATCACTATGCCGTTGGCTACGACCTGACTGCCGAGGGCGCGTCACCGTCGCCGCACTGGGATGAGCAGGGGTTCCGCCCCGGCGGCGGCATGTATTCGACCGTCGAAGACATTACGAAGTTCATCGCCATGCAGTTCCGCGACCAGCCCGCCGGGGGCAGTCAGGTGCTCGGCGGCAGCACCATCCGCGAGATGCATATGCCGATCAGCGTCATGCCCGATTTTGAAACGGGCTTCGGCGTTGGCTGGGGCATTCGGCGCGTTGGTGGGCACAAAGTCATCGGGCACAGCGGCGGCTTGCCGGGCTACACCACCAACATCACGCTCGTGCCGGCGCTCAGGCTGGCGGCAATCGTCTTCACCAACACCGGGACGAACCCGGTCGAAATTTCGCAGAAGGCGCTCGAACTGCTGATCCCGGTCTTCCAGCGCCAGCAGGCGCGGCTTGAAACACCCGCCAGCGCCGAGGAGATCGCCGGTTGGCAGCCGTATCTGGGGCGCTACGGGCAGCGCGCGGTTGACGACGTGATCGACATTGAGGTCATCGACGGGAAGCTGATGCTGACCTCGCCGGGGGGCGATCCCAAGACATTCGTCCGCCTGATGCCGCACGGCGAACACCGCTTCCGCATGATGGGCGGGGCGGGGAGCGGCGACGATGTCGTGTTCGAACTCGATGCGGCGGGCAGGGTGACCGGGTTGATGCTGGGCGCGTATCCGTTTACACGCCGCGATTAAGGGGGAGAAAATCGTGAAAATCTTCAGCGCTTCACTGGCGACCGAGACCAATACCTTCTCGCCGATGCCCACCGGACTCAAGAGCTTCGCGGTGACGCGCAAGGGCGATTACAGCACCTACCCGCCGTTTCGGGATTCGGTGGTGGCGATGTGGCACCGGATGGCGGTCGAGCGCGGCGACGAATTTGTCGAAAGCCTGATCGCTGCTGCCGAACCCGCCGGAAAAACGCTCAGGAAGGTTTATGAGGACTTCCGTGACGAGATTATCGCCGACCTGAAAGCGGCGCTGCCGGTCGATGCCGTGCTGCTCGACCTGCACGGCGCGATGGTCGCCGACGGCTACGACGACTGCGAAGGCGATCTGATCGCCGCCGTGCGCCAGGTGGTGGGCGCGGACGTGCCGATCGGCGTGGAACTCGACCTTCATTGCCACATTTCGTCGCTGATGGTCGAGCAGGCGACCGCGATCATCACCTACAAGGAATACCCGCATACCGACCTCGCCGAGCGCGGGATCGAACTGTTCAACCTGATTGTGGACGCCGTCGAAGGCAGGGTGAAACCGACGATGGCGCTGGTCGACTGCGGCATGATCAGCCTGTACTACCCGACGCAGGAACCCGTCAAAAGCTACGTGGCGAAGCTCAAGGCGTTGGAAGGCAGGGACGGCGTGCTGTCGGTCTCGCTCGGTCACGGGTTTCCCTGGGGCGACGTGCCCGATCTCGGCACGAAAGCGCTGGTGGTCACCGATAACGATCCGTCCGGCGCGGAAGAACTGGCGGCGAGCCTGGCGCGCGAATTCTACGCCATGCGCGCCAGGACGATTCCCTACTTCTACGATATCGACGGCGCGCTGGATCACGCGCTGGCTGCGCCCGGCGCGCCGATTGTGATCGCCGACGTGTCGGATAACCCCGGCGGCGGCGCACCGTGCGATTCGACCTTCGTGCTGCGCCGGATGCTCGAACGCGGCATCACCAACGTGGCGCTCGGCTGCATCTGGGATCCGATTGCCGCCAGTATCGCTATCGAAGCGGGCGAGGGCGCGGTGCTTGACCTGCGCGTCGGCGGCAAGATGGGCGTCATGTCCGGCGACCCGCTCGACCTCCACGTTACGGTCGGCAAAATCGCGCTCGGCGCGCTCCAATATTTCGGACCCGATGATGCGATTCAGGAAATGCCGCTGGGCGACAGTGTCGCCATCAACGCGAACGGCATCGACATCGTGCTGATTTCGACGCGCACCCAGACGTTCAGCCCGCACGTTTTCACCAACGTCGGCATCGACCCCGGCACGCGGAAAATCCTGATCGTGAAATCGACTCAGCATTTTTACGCTCGGTTCGCGCCGATTGCCAGCGAGGTGATCTACGTCGCCGCGCCGGGGGCGGTCGCGCCGGACTTCAAATCGATTCCCTATCAGGTCGCCAGTCGTCATCGCTATCCGATGGTCGATGATCCGTTAGGGTTGGGCTAGGACGGGGAACAGCAGCGCATAATGATGTGTGCAGAATCTCAGGAACTTTGCACATGTCATGGCAGGACGGCGCACGTTATACCCGTGCGCAGCGGTGAAACCCAGCCGGTGCGGCTGAGAACGGCTTTGGCGGTTCGTCACAGATAAGAGGAAACACGTGTCACTCGAAAGCAAACTTCAGGCAATACTTGACGAAGCGAACATCGAAGCCGGTATCGCCGTGACCCACGTCGAGTCCGGCGAGCAGGTCGAGATCAACGGCAGCCAGCGGTATCCGATGGCGAGCGTCTTCAAAATTCCGATCATCGCGGCTGCCGGTCAGCAGCTTGCGCGGGGCGGCTTCAGCCTTGACGACCGGGTTGCGCTCAAGGACGAATATAAGAGTCCCGGCAGCGGGATTCTGCCGTTCTTCGAAGCCGGGCTGCAGCCGACGCGCCGCGACCTGCTGACGCTGATGATCATCATCAGCGATAACACCGCGACCGACATCAACATCGACCTGCTGGGCGGCACGCAGGTGATCGAAGATGCGATGCACGCGCTGGGGCTGACCGATATCTCGATCAAGATGAATTGCAAGAACCTGATCAAGGGGTTATTTCCGCCGGAAGTCGCCGAACTGCCGCCCGACGAAATCCGCGCATGGTCGAGCGAGCACGACGTGGTGCGCGACGGTGTCGTCTTCAGCCGCGAGTCCGACAACAACGTGAGTTCGGCGGCGTCGATGACGAAGCTGGTCACCATGCTGTTCAAGGGCGAAATCGTGGACGGGGCAGTCCGGGATGAGGTGATGGGCATCCTGTACAAACAGCAGTTGAAACAGCGCCTGCCGCGCTTTCTGCCGCCCACTGTGGAATTCGGCAACAAGACCGGGACCATCGCCAGCTTCTGTAACGACAGCGGCGTGATGACGATTGACGCGAACAATCACGTCGCCGTCACCGCGTTTACCGCCTGGGATGATCAGGCTTACTGGCAGCAGCCGGAACCCCGTGCCCAGCGGTATTTCGAGGTCGAAACGGCTATCGGGAAGATCGGTAAGCAGGTCTACGACCACTACAGCGGGCAATCTGCGTAGCTTCGGCACAACTGTGACATGCGAAGCCCGGCGTCCGACCATGATTGTTGAGGACGGACGCACAACTGCGGCTCACTTGGAAAGGGGGAACATGCCAGAGATTGTCTTAACCGATTGTGCATCCCTAACGTTCGCACGCTAGAGTCACGAAAGGCTAGAATCGATGTTCTCACGCAACAGATTTACTCGCATTGTAACCGGCATCCTGTTGACCCTCGTCCTCACGATGGCGTTGGGTGTGAATGCTCAGGACGAAACCGGCAGCGGCGGGCGTCTGGTCGTCGCCGATGCCAACTCCAACGCGCCGCTCGACCCGTTCCTGTCCTCCTGGCACTCCTGGCCGCACTACGCGATTTTCGCGACCCTGTTCATGCGCGACGCCAACCTGGACTACGTCGGTTTTCTGGCGGATACGTGGGAAATCGGTGATGAAGGCAAATCCCTGACCATCCATCTGATCCAGGACGCCACCTTCACGGATGGCACGCCCGTCAACGCCGAAGCGATCAAGTGGAATCTCGACAAGTACTCGAACCCGGAAACCGGCGCGTCGCAGGGCGCGGATTTGGTCGGGCTGCTCGAAGAGACGACCGTTGACGACGAATATACCGTGACTCTGCACATGAATTCGTCGTATGCGCCGCTGTTCTACACGCTGAACAACCTTGAAATCGTCTCGCCGACGGCTTACGAGGCAGACCCCGAGAACTTCAGCACGAACCCGGTCGGCTCCGGTCCGTTCAAGCTGAAGGAACTGAACACCAACAACTACATTCTGCTGGAGCGCAACCCTGACTTCCACTGGGCGCCGCCCGAACTGTATGACGATCCGGGTCCGGTCGCGCTCGACGAGCTGCAAATCCTGTTCCTGGGCGAAGACCAGACCATCCTCGCGGCGCTGGAAACCGGCGAAGTCACCGTAGCCGGCATCCCGACGCAGAATCTTGAGGACATTCGGGCGAACTCCGACATCGTCATTGACGAAGGGTTGGCAACCTCGCTGGTGTACGTGGGCTTCAACACCTCGAAAGCGCCGTGGGACAACGTCGAGCTGCGGCAGGCGCTCGCCTACGCGACCGACCGCGAAGAAGTCAACATCCTGGGCTTCGACGAACTCGCCGTGCCGGTCTACCAGCCGCTGCCGCCGACCATCTGGGGACATAACCCGGAACTCGATGCCGAGTCGTATCACTATGACCCCGACACCGCCAGCGCCATGCTGGACGAACTGGGCTATGTCGATGCCAATGGCGACGGACTGCGCGACAACCCGGATGGCAGCGAGTGGGTTGTGCCGCTGGCTGTCCAGTCGACCGATGACTTCACCCGCGTCGCCGAAGTGATCGACGCGCAGTGGCGCGCGCTGGGTATTCCGGTGCGCATCGACACGATGGAGCGTCAGGCGCTGATCGAACTGACCACCACCGGCACGCACGACCTGTTCCTGCTCAACTACGGCTATCAGGACCCCAGCATCCTGACCTACTTCTTCGACCCTGCCCGCAAGGGCGGCAGCAACCGGGCTTGGTTCTCGACCGACGAACTGAGCGCGCTGCTGGTCAAAGCGGATACCGACCTGAACCAGGAAACCCGCTACCAGACCATCACCGAACTCGGTCAGTACATCATCGCCAATTCGCCGTGGATTTTCCTGGCTGACCCGCCGGCGCTGACCGGCGTTCGCGTCGAACTGAAAAACTGGAAGATCAACCCCGACCTGAGCTTCCTCTACTGGAACGCCTATATCGAGTCGGGCGAATAACGAAGGGCTTTTCCCGCGTGCAGGAGAGGCAAACGCCTCTCCTGCACATTCGATTTAGTACCGAGCAGCGCTCGGCGCGAAGCTGAGGAACGACACGGATGAGTACGTATATCCTTCGGCGCATTTTGATCGCTCTCCTGCTGGTCTTCACGATCACAGCGGTCGTATTCGTGATGCTTCGCGTCGCTGTGCCCGGCGACCCGGCGATTGTGCTGGCGGGGGATCGCGCGTCGCCGGAGATGATCGAGCAAATCCGCAAGAATCTCGGCTTGGATCGCCCGGTGCTGGAGCAGTTCTGGGTATTCCTGACCAAAGCGGTTCAGGCGGATCTCGGTCGCTCGGTGAAATTCGGCGAGCCGGTGTTCGGCGTGATCGCCAGAGCATTCCCATTCACGGTGCTGCTTACCTTCCTGAGCGTGTCCGTCGGCACGATGCTTGGGCTGGGGGTCGGCGTGCTGACCGCCGTCAGGCACGGGACGTGGGTCGATAAGCTCAGCGTCGTGCTGGTCGTGTTCTTCTACTCGATCCCCACCTTCTGGCTCGGTCTGATGCTGATCCTGATCTTCGCCGTCGGGCTGCGCGCGCTTCCGGTACAGGGTGCGGAGACGTGGCTGCACTTCATCCTGCCCGTGACGACGCTCTCCATCGGGCAGGCTGCGCTGATCGCCCGGCTGACGCGCGCGAACATGATCGAGACGCTGGCGGCGCTGTACATGCAAACCGCGCGCGCGAAAGGCATTACCGAACGACGCGCCATCTTTTTGCACGCCCTGCGCAACACGCTGATCCCGGTCGTGACGGTCGTTGGGCTGTCGGTTGGCGGGCTGCTGGGCGGCGCGGTGATCACTGAGAGCATCTTCGGCTTGCCGGGTGTCGGTCGGCTGTCCATCCAGGCGATCCTCGACCGCGATTATCCCATGATTCAGGGGACGGTGCTGCTGGTCGCAGTCGCGTTCGTGTTCGTCAACCTGGTCGTAGATGTGCTGTACATCTACATTGACCCCCGCATTCGCTATGACTAGAGCAGTGGGCGATATGGCAGATAAAGCAGAGGCGACACCCTCATCACCCGTCGTCACGTTGGAGACGGGCTTGTCGAGCGCGCCGGACAGTCTCTACGCGAAGTCGTTTCGCCATTTCATGCGCAATCGGTTCGCGCTGGTGAGCGTGGCGGTCATCCTGCTGATCGTCCTCGTGTCCATCGGCGCGCCATACCTCACGTCGAGCAATCCGGTGGGGCGCGACGCGCGAAACCGCCTGCTGCCGCCGTCGCTCACCAACCCGATGGGCACGGACGAGCTGGGGCGCGACGTGTTCACGCGCGTGATGTATGGTGGGCAGATTTCGCTGCAGGTCGGCTTCTTTTCCATCGTCCTGTCGACCATCATCGGCGTTCCGCTAGGATTGGTGGCAGGCTACTTTGGCGGGGGAACCGACAACGTTATCATGCGGGTGATGGACCTGATCCTCGCGTTTCCCGGCTTGATTCTGATCATCTGGCTGGTTGGGCTGCTCGGTTCGAGCGTCGCCAACGTGATCTTCGCGATCGCCGTGTTTTCGCTGCCAACCTACGCGCGGCTCACACGCGGCGTCACGCTCTCGATTCAAAACACCGAATATGTGCTTGCTGCTCAGAGTATGGGCGCCAGCCCGCTGCGCGTCATGGTATTCCACATCCTGCCCAATATCGTCGGCTCGCTGATCGTCGTTTCAACGCTGGGAGTCTCCGGCGCGATCATCACGGGAGCCAGCCTGAGTTTTCTGGGCTTGGGGGTGCGCCCGCCCACGCCGGAATGGGGCGCGATGCTGTCGGATGGTCGGGGCTTTTTGCGAAATGCCTGGTGGATTTCGTTCTTCCCCGGCATGGTGATCACCATCATCGTGCTGGCGCTGAACATCGTCGGCGATGCCATCCGCGATGCCGCCGACCCCAACGTGGTATCCAGGTAGCCCGACGACTCCTGCTCTGTCCGTGAGCGATCCCCCTGATCGTCGCTGAAATGCCGCCGCTGCTGCGCCTATCTTTCTCTTGGCGCAGACGAACCAAAGGTTCGCACTTGGCGTCTTAGCAGTTCAACCATCTTTCCGCCTCTCCGCCCCTGAAAAAAGTTGACAAACGTTCAAAGCAGGTTATAATCGTTCTAAACATAATAATATGTTTCACTCTGTTGCGATAACCTAAATAGTGTGTACTTTTGTGCCGGTTCCAAGAAGTAAAACATAAGTATATGCGCCATTTGAGAAAAACGAATGCCTAACGATACCGGACGCAAGTTAATCATCGACACCGACGAAACCTCCGACGATATCGAACGTCTGTTGAAGGGATTGGCGTCGGTGACCCGCCTCGAAATTCTGCGCTTCCTCGGCAGCCATACGTGCAGTGTCAACGAAATCGCCGAAGCCTTCAACATGCCGGCAAGCACGGCAGCCCTGCACGTCAACCAGCTTGAAAAATCGGGTCTGATTCGCACGGAACTACAGCCCGCCAGCCGCGGACTCAAGAAGGTGTGCGTGCGGCTGTACGACCAGGTCGTGATCAGCCTGCCGAGCGGCGAGCGGATTACCGATAATGTCATCGACATCGCCATGCCGATCGGCGCGTATGTCGACTGCTCGGTCGTTCCAACCTGCGGACTCGTCAGCCAGACCGGGATCATCGGTCACCTCGACGACCCGGAGACCTTTTACGATCCCGAACGGGTCAACGCCCAGTTACTCTGGTTCAAGCACGGCTACGTCGAATACCGGTTTCCCAACCGCACGCACGCCAACGGCGGAACGCTGGAGAGCATTCAGGTCAGCTTCGAGGCGTGTTCCGAAGCGCCGCTTCACGACCCGAACTGGCCGTCCAACATTACCGTGTGGATCAACGATGTCGAAATCGGCACCTGGACGAGTCCCGGCGATTTCGGCGGCGAACGCGGCGCGCTCACCCCGGACTGGTGGGAAGAGTGGAACTCACAGTACGGCTTACTGAAGATGTGGAAAGTCACTGCCGACGGCGCGTATGTCGACGGCATCCGCGTATCGAACGTTGCCCTGGCGAATTTGCAGCTTTCGCGCGGGCAGTTTATTTCGCTGCGCATTGGCGTGAAACCGGACGCGGAAAACGTCGGCGGACTCAATCTGTTTGGACGGTACTTCGGGAATTACCCTCAGGATATCTACATGAGGATGCGTTTTCATTAACAGCGCTCCGCTTTGTGAACGGGTCGAATGGTACAGAAGGAGGTGTATCGGTCGGATACAGACAAACGCTGGTTTGCAACGCTTACGATTGATTTAGGAGAATACAGATGAACAGACGATTCGGTTTTACGCTCTTTGCTCTGCTGCTCGTTTTGAGCCTGGGTATGACCGCCGCCAGCGCGCAGGACCCCGTCACGCTACGTTTCGTGGGCTGGGGCGGACCGGAAGAAGGTCAGGTGTTCCAGTCGCTGACGGATGCGTTCAACGCCGCCAACCCCGACGTGATCATCGAATACGAGCAAATTCCGACCGACTACGTCACGGCGCTCAAGACGATGATCGCCGGCGGCACGCCCCCGGACATTGCCTACGTTCCCGACGGCGATTTTTCGGCATTTGCGCCGGCTGGCACGCTGGTGAACATTCAGGCGCTCGTGGATGCGAGCACGGTCATCGACCCGGATGACATTTGGCCATCGGCATTGGGCCGGTATCGTTGGGACGCGGAATCACGGTCACTTGGCACGGGCGACCTTTATGCACTCCCGAAAGACATCGGCCCGACGATATTGTACATCAACGAAGACCTTTTTGAGGCGGCGGGTGTTCCGCTGCCGGACCCCACAGTTCCGATGACGTGGGACGAGCTGGTCGAAGTCGGCACGCAGCTTACGGTTGACGTCAACGGCAAGCACCCCGACGAAGACGGGTTTGACCGCGAAAACGTCGAAGTTTACGGCATCGGCGATATCTGGATGGAAAACGCGGTTTTCGGCAACGGCGGGCAGTTCGTCAGCGAGGATGGTCGTACCTTCCTGGCAGCCACCGACCCGAATACGATTGAAGCGATCCAGTTCCTGTCCGACTTGAATTACGTCTACCAGATTCGCCCGACCGAGCAGCAGCTTTCGTCGATGAGCTACGGTCAGATGTTTGAATCGGGGCGCGTTGCCATCACCACCAACGGTCGCTGGGCAGTCACCGGCTATCGCAACACGCTCAATTTCAAGTGGAGCGTCATCCCCAACGCGGTCGGTCCCAGCGGGACGGTGACCTCGTACAACAATCAGTCCGACTGCAGCTTCTCCGGCTGGTCGGGTTCGGTCGGCATCGCCATCATCTCCGGCAGCGCGGGCGAACAGAATCTCGAACAAGCCTTCCGCTTCATCGAATTCATCGCCGGCGCGGATGGGCAGATTCAGCAGGCGGCGCTCGGCTTCCAGATTCCCAACCAGATTTCGGTTGCCCAGACCGACGCCTTCCTGCAGCCCGATCAGTACCCCGGCAACGCCGAAATCTACCTTGAAGCGGCGCGCTGCGAGCTGAACGGTCCCTGGACGCGGACTCCGCTGTACGGTCAGTGGTTCGACGACAATTTCTGGCGCGGGGTCTGGCTGGATGTCGTGGTCGACAACACCAAGCTGGCTGAAGACGCCTTCGCCGAACGTGCGGACGCCTTCCAGCAGGGTCTCGACGAAGCCTGGGCGACCCTCGACGGCTAATCGTGATCGCCGAGTGCGTGCAGGCATCTGGAAGAGTGGGATGCCTGCACACTCATCAATCAAAAGGTGACCGGGGCAGGGGCGTTATCCGCTCCGGTCGCTGCCCATCCGCTCGGCTGCGGCATGTTTGAAGGGCAGCAGGCTCGCTCACCCGCTCTGCGAAAATCGCTGCGGAGGTAAAAATTATGGCGACCACTATTTCCGCGTCTTCGCGCTCATCGCTGGCAAATATCGAACGGTTCTGGGGCTATCTGTTCATCGCCGCCCCGCTGGTCGGCTTTGTGATATTCGCCGCGCTGCCGATGATCGCCTCGATTTTCATTAGCTTCTCCAAATGGGATTTGCTGACCGCGCCCCAGTGGGTGGGCTTCAGGAACTGGCAGGACGCGCTCAGTGTGACGCTGGTTCAGGTTCCCCCGATGACCGACGCCGAGACCGGCGAAGCGCTGTACCGCTGCGGCAGGGAAACCGTTCTCGCTTCGCAGATTGGCGAATACGACGGCGCGACCGACCCCCGCACGAAACAGCCGATCACCTGCGCGCCGCGCTATACCGTCGTCACCGAGGTGTTCCCGGAAGGCTATAAGCCCTGGTTCGACGTGACGATTGCCGGGAGTCTGTACGCCGTCGGTGCGCGCGACCCGGTGCTGTGGGAAGGGTTGTTCAACACCATCTTCCTGATGCTGGGCATTCCGATTTCGCTGTTCATCTCGCTGGTGCTGGCAATCGCGCTCAATCAGAAAATTCATGGCTCAAGCGTATTCCGCGCGATCTACTACCTGCCGGTCATCCTGCCAATTGCCGCGACCGCGCTGATCTGGCTGTGGATATTCAACCCGGACTTCGGGCTGCTGAATTACATCCTCGGTCAGCTTGGTCTCTCGGCAAGCACTAACTGGCTTCAGGATCGGTCGACGGTGAAGCTCGCGCTGATCATCATGGGGGTGTGGGGTGGTCTCGGCTTTCAAATGCTGATCTACCTCGCCGGGCTGCAGGGCATCCCCGGTCACCTGTACGAAGCTGCCGAACTGGACGGCGCGGGGGTGGTGGCGAAATTCCGCTACGTGACCTGGCCCAGCCTCTCGCCGACAACCTTCTTCCTGCTGGTTACCGGCATGATCGGCGGCTTTCAGAACTTCGTGCAGCCCTACATCATGACGGCAGGCGGTCCCGGCAATTCGTCGCGGACGATTGTCATGCTCATTTACGAAAACGCCTTCCGCGACCTGCAAATGGGCTACGCCTCGACGCAGGCGTGGTTTCTGGGCGCGATCATCATGGTCATCACGGTGATCAACTTTCTGCTGGCGCGGCGCTGGGTATTCTACGAAGGCGACGCAGAGGGATAGAGGTGTCCGATGGCTGAACAAACCTTACACCAGCCCGCCGTTATCCCGAACCGGCTGGGCAAGCGGGAACAGGAGCGTATCGCGCGGTACGTGTCGTACACCATCCTCATCATCGGCTCGGTGGCGATGCTGCTTCCCTTCTTCTGGATGCTCTCGACTTCGCTCAAGCCGGAGCGCGGCATCTTCACCATGCCGCCGCAGTGGATTCCTAACCCGCTGATCTTCGACAACTACGTGAACGTGTGGCAGAGGACTGATCTGGCGCGCGGCATGTTGAACTCGACGTTTATCGCCGTCTTCACGACTGTCGGCGAAATCTTCGTCAGCACGCTGGCGGGCTTCGCCTTCTCGCGGATGCGCTTCCCCGGCAGAAACAAGTTCTTCGCGCTGCTGCTCCTCACGATGATGATCCCCGGCGTCGTCACCATGATCCCGACGTTCATCCTGTTCCGCTACCTCGGCTGGATCAAGACGTGGCTGCCGCTGATCGTCCCGCTGCTGCTGGGGACGGCGTTCGCCGTGTTCCTCAGCCGCCAGTTCTTCATGACCATGCCCCGCGAACTGGAAGACGCCGCCAAAGTGGACGGCTGCAACTACTTCCAGATTTACTGGCACATCTTCATACCCAACGCCAAGCCGATCATCGCCACGCTGTTCGTGCTGGGGTTCATTGCCCGCTGGAACGACTTCCTCGGACCGCTGATCTACCTGCAGGGCGCGACCGATTTGTACACCGTGCCGCTCATGCTGGCACGCCTCAATTCGGCGTATGAGCGCCAGTGGGCGCTGTTGATGGCGGGGTCGATGATCGCGCTCGCGCCGATCAGTCTGGTCTTCGTCTTCCTGCAGCGCTACTTCGTCGAAAGCGTGACCATGACCGGGCTGAAGGGATAGCCGCCGTGCGACGCTTCCTTGTGATTCTGTTTGCCTGCCTGATAGTCGAGATGAACGTGACCGCACAATCGGACATCACCTTACCGCAGTATCAGGGCTATATCTCGGTTGCGCCGGGTGGTCGCTATTTTGTCGATGAACAGGGGCAGGGCTTTCTGGTCATCGGCGAAAACGATGGCGTACCCTGGGCTGGTCTCGGCACGCTGCTCAACCGCGTTTCGCCGGACGCGACCGAAGCCTACGTCCGCGACCTGCGCGAACACGGTATCACCGTTAGCCGCATCATGATCGAGTATTCGGAGCAGCCGCACACCTATCTGGAGAACCCGGTCGGCACGTTCTCCGAGCCGGTGGTGCAGTTCTGGGATGATTTCATCGCGCTCGCCGAAGAACACGGTCTCTACCTGCTGCTGACGCCTTACGACACCTTCTGGCAGGCGAAGAACTGGGGGCGCTACCCGTATAACGCGGCGCTGGGCGGTCCGTGCGAAACCATGCGTGACTGGCTGACCGACGCCGACTGCATCGCCGCGCAGAAGAACCGCTGGCGCTTCATCATCGAGCGCTGGGGCGGGTCGCCGAACATCTTCGCGTGGGACATCATGAACGAGGTCGATATCTGGTGGAATGCGTCGCCATCGGAAATTGACGCTTACGTGACCGATATGGCGGCATACATCCGGCAGCTTGAAACCGAAAAGTGGGGGCGCACGCACCTGATTTCGGTGTCGAGCGCCGCGCCCGTGCCGAGCGGGGCGCTGGCGAACGTGATTTACCGCAGCCCGGCGCTCGACTTCGCCAACACGCACCTCTACATCGGCAACGATATCAAAAACCCCGCCGACCCGATCGGTGCGGGTTCGATGATGGCGGGCGGGGTGGTGCGGTCGCTAGCGGAAATCCGCGATGGACGCCCGTACTTCGACAGCGAAAGCGGTCCGATTGACGACTGGATCGAAAACCCGCGCTTCGATCAGGAATATCACCACAACATGAGCTGGGGGCATCTGGCGGCGGGCGGAGCCGGGTCGGGGATGCGCTGGCCCTATACGAACCCCCACTGGATTCTGCCGGAGCTGCGTGATAATCTGCTGGGCTTGGCGCGTTTTGCTTCGACCATCGACTGGGCGCACTTTGACAGCCGCAGCATCATCATGGATATCCAGGTCAGCCAGCCGAATATCCTCAAGGCGGGCAGTTCCGATGGTCAGACGGCGATCATCTGGCTGCTCCTTGATACGCGCCATGACCAGACGGTATCATTCGAAGCCATCAGCGTGACGATAACCGATGTGCTGGCAGACGGCACGTATCGGATCGAGTTCTGGGAAACCTACCAGGGCAATATCCTCACGACTGCCGAAGGGCGGGCGCAGGATGGCGCGCTGACCTTCGCGCTGCCGCATTTTGATCAGGCATTGAAAGATATCGCCGTTCTTATCCGCCCGCAGGAAGGATAACCTTGTATGTCGATGCCCCGCCCGGAATACCCTCGTCCGCAGTTCGTGCGGCAGCGATGGCTGAATCTCAACGGCACGTGGCGCTTTGATTTTGACGATGCCGACGCCGGGCTGAGCGCGCGCTGGCACGAGACCGCGCCGCTTCAGCGCGCGATCACCGTGCCGTTTTCCTTCCAGTCGAAAGCCGGCGGGATTGGCACCAACGACTTCCATGATGTCGTCTGGTATCAGCGCGACTTCGAAATTCCCGCCGACTGGCGCGGCAGCAGCATCCTGCTGCACTTCGGCGCGGTCGATTACCGCGCGTGGGTGTGGGTGAACGGCAGCTTCGCAGTTTACCACGAGGGGGGGCACACCCCGTTTGAGGTCGATATCACGCCCTTCCTGCGTGACGCGGCGAACACATTGGTTGTGCGCGTCGAGGATATTTCCACCGACCGCCACCAGCCGCGCGGCAAGCAGTACTGGGAAGCGCACTCGGCATCGATCTTCTACACCCGCACGACCGGCATCTGGCAGACGGTGTGGCTGGAGCCGGTGGGGCAGGTCTATCTCGCCGGTCTGCGGCTGACGCCCGACGTGGATCGCGCCGCGCTGCAGGCGGAATTCGTGCTGGCGGGGAGCCAGACGGCTGGCGTCGAAGTCGAGACCGAAATTACCTACGCGGGCAGCCCGGTCGCCAGCGGCGCGGTTTCGCCGGACGACGCGCACGGCTCGCTGTCGGTCAGCATCGGCGGCGACCTGCACCTGTGGAGTCCCGAAGACCCGGCTTTGTACGACCTCACCGTCCGCGTGAAGCGCGATGGACGGACCCTCGACGAAGTGACCAGCTACTTCGGGATGCGCAAGATCGGCATCGAGAATGGGCAGGTTCGGCTTAACAATCAGCCGTATGTCATGAAGCTGGTGCTGGATCAGGGCTATCATCCCGACGGCGTGCTGACGTTCCCGACCGACGAGGACTTCAAGCGCGATATCGAGCTGACGAAGGCGATGGGCTTCAACGGCGCGCGCAAGCACCAGAAAGTCGAAGACCCACGCTATCTGTACTGGGCGGACAAGCTGGGGCTGCTGGTGTGGGGCGAAATGGCGAACACCTTCGCCTTTTCGACAACCGCACTCCAGCGCATCACGGCGGAATGGCAGGCGGCAGTTCTGCGCGACTACAATCACCCCTGCATCGTCGCCTGGGTTCCCATGAATGAAAGCTGGGGCGTCCCCAATCTCAAAAGCGACCCGCACCAGCGCGCGCATCTGCTGGCGCTTTACCAGTTGACGCGCTCGCTGGACACCACCCGGCTGATCGTCTCCAACGATGGCTGGGAACATGCCCAGACCGATTTGCTCACTATCCACGATTACGAAAGCAATGGCGAAGTGCTCAGCGAGCGCTATCGCACGCTCGACAACATTCTGGCGGCGACTCCCGCCAAGCGCGACCTGTATACCACCGGCTATTCGCATCAGGGACAGCCGATTCTGCTGACCGAGTACGGCGGCGTCGCCTTCCGCAAGAGCGATACCGTCGGCTGGGGCTATTCCACCGCCGGCGACGAAGCCGAGTTTGTCCAGCGCCTGCGCGAAATCGTCGAGGCGGTCATGGCGTCGCCGGTGCTGCAGGGTTACTGCTACACCCAGCTCACCGACGTGGAGCAGGAGATCAACGGGCTGTTGACTTATGACCGTCAGCCCAAGACCGACCTGAGCACGATTGCCGCCATCAACAACGCCGAGAAACTGCACAGCTAAGTACGCCAGCCTTCCAACGAAAAAAGCGCTTCTGGGTTGTGGTCACCGGAAGCGCTTTTTGTGTCGTGCTGGATGATTGTCGGTCAGGTCACCGGCAGCCGCAGCGCCGTCAGCGAATGTGGCTCGAACGTCCAGTGAAGCGTCGCCCCGCCGGATTCGAACGACGACGTGCGGGTCGTCACCTGCGGCGGTTCGCCGTACAGATTCACTGCTTTGATATCCGCGCCGTTGACCACC
>JADLHH010000314.1 GCA_020848855.1 Anaerolineae bacterium
GACCCGCTGGCGGCATACTGCGTCGGCTGCCCGGCGAATGTGACCGGGACGCCGTTCGGCTGTACCGGCTTCATCGACTACCCTATTTCGGCGGCGGGCGAGCGCTGGCTGCTTGACCGGCTCCCCGGCATTGACCAGCCATTGGTGTGGCTGCTGCTGCGCCAGGGCGTGCAGGAGATGGGCTACGACGGCGCGCCGGTACGCCCACTGCGCGCCAACCCGACCTACTTCGAGGAGCGGCGCGTCCCCGGACGCGATCTGGTCGAGTTCGTCATGACGGCGGATCAGGTCTTCGAGATGCTGTTCCTGCTCGGCGACATCCAGCCCGCGCACGCCGGCGTCCTGCTCATCCTGTTCGGCGCGATCCCGCGCGAAATCGAGGCGGGGCACATCGTCCGCATCATGAACGGGGCGCTGACCGCTGACGAAATCGCCCGCGATTTCCCGTTCCAGATGACGCTCCACCCGAACGACGACCGGACGATTGCCGCGCTGAAGGCGTTCTTCTACGCGCTGCACCGGGCGTGGGCGCTCGGCGTGCCGCTGCTGCTGGACGTGTAGTGACGAGCGCCGTTTCGCGGCATAATGAGCCGGTTCGCTCTCCCCCGCACGAAGGAATATATGATGTATCCCCATCACCAACGCACCATCGACCGGGTCACCGAGCATTTCCGGGCAGATCCCTCTGTCCTCGCGCTGATCATCGGCGGCTCGGTCGCGAAAGGCTGGGCGTCCGAAACATCCGACGTGGATATCATGCTGGTCGTCTCCGCCGAAGCATTCGCGCGCCGCACCGCCAGTGGGCAGCAGCTTTACTTCACCCGCGATTTCGTCGACTATGAAGGCGGCTACGTCGACGGCAAATTCATCGACGTGGCATTTCTGGAAGAAGTCGCCGATCACGGCAACGAAATCGCGCGGGCGGCGTTCTACAGTGCGTGGATCGCCTTCTCGCGCGATCCGCAAATCGAGGCGCTGCTCGCGCGCATCCCGGTTTACCCGGAAGCCGAGCGCGAAGCGCGGCTCAAGGCGTTCTACAGCCAGATGGTCGTGGGCAACTGGTTCATGCAGGAAGCCAGCAAGCGCGGCGACAAATACCTCATGACCTTCGCCGCCGGCGAAATGGCGCTGTTCGGCGGGCGGCTGATCCTTGCCTACAACCGGATGCTGTACCCGTTTCACAAGTGGCTGATGCACGAAGTGGCGCGCGCGCCGGAAAAACCCGCCAATTTCATGGCGCTGGTCGATGCCCTGCTCGACACCCCGAACATCGAGACAGCGCAGGCGTACACCGACGCGCTCACTGCGTATCACGATTGGGGCGTAAGCCTCGGCGAATGTTTCGTCAACTTCACGCGCGACCGCGAATGGAACTGGCGCGGTCAGCGCCCCCCGATCCACGACTGGTAGCTCAAACAGGGGCGCGGCTAGGTAATCGAAGATTGCACCCGTATCCCTACGAGGTTGATGTGGATTTGTTTACAGCGAAATAATGCGGTTGGCGACCTTGAGGCGGCGCGAGAAATTCGGCAGCAGGTCGAGCAGGGTTTGATAGCGCCCGGTTTCCAGTTCGCGCAGGTAATGGCGCAGCACGTTGATCACGCCGGGCAGAATTTCCAGGCTGTGCAGCTTGCGCTCCATCAGCACGTAGGCGTTGGCTTCCGCCTTGTTGACGTGGTCTTCGAGGTAGATCGCCACCAGCCCGGCGACGAACAGGCTGGTGAACTGCTCCGCCCAGGTAGGGTAAATCGCCTTGAACGAGTCGCTGACCGGCAGCGGCTTTTCGGCAGCGGCGACCTGTTCGGCATGGCTGCGCAGGTACGCGCCGACCAACAGCCGTCCGTACTGGCTCAGCGCGGCGCGATAGACGTGCGCCGGGTCTTCGTCATAGGGCCAGGGCGGGCTGTCGCCCCAGGCGAGCCGCGGCGGCGCGACGCACACCAGGTCGTTGCGCAGCCGGAATCCCAGCTCGTGATCGGTCGGATACGAGATGTTGGGGATGAAGATCATCTGCCGCTTGATCTCGCCGAGAAACGGCTTCAGGAATTCCTTGACCTGCACGCTCTCGAATACGCGCTTCGAGTCGTCCAGAGCTTTCTGCCACGCGGCGGCTTCGCTCTGCCACCAGTCCGCCAGCCCGGCGACCGCGTAAAAATCGTTGAGCTGCGCGTCCCAGTCGGGCGGCATCCACGCCGGCGGGTTGGCGATTCTGCCATCCGGCAGGCGCAGCAGCAGCGCGAACATGTAAATCGCTTCCAGCGGCGCTTCCTCGTCGAGCAGCCCTTGCAGCGTCCGCACCGCCGGGTGCTCGGCATACGCGCTCATGCGAGCGCGCGTGGCGCGGGCGTGGGCGTGCGTGCCGTGCCGCTGCCGCGCCTGTTCGTCCTGCGGGTAGCTGCTCGCCGCAAGCGCGGCGGACATCAGGCGGACACGGTCATCGAGTTTGACGGAAACGTCGGAGGTTACGGACATGCTGTGCTCGGCGAACAAATGCCACAACGGACAGGTTAAAGTTAAAAGCGGCGGCGCATTTCCGGTTTGACTTTTACCTTTAACTTCCAACTGATTTTAATGGCAAAGAAACAATTTCAGCGTAAAGTCTTTGCGCCACAATCATCCGGCGGCGGTGTTGTAGCACACGAGACGCCATGCCAGTGGAGCGCCCATGCGAGTCGCGCTGTTCACCGAAACGTTTCTGCCCAAAATCGACGGCATCGTCACCGTCATCTGCCTGCTGCTCGACCATCTGGAGCAGCGCGGCATCGAGACGGTGATCGTCGCGCCGAAGATGGGCGTCGAGCGCTATCGCAGCACGCCGATCATCGGTGTGCCGGGCGTGCGGCTGCCACTCTACCCGGAACTGCGCATTGGTCCGCCGACGCTTTCGACGTATAACGAACTCAAAGCCTTCCAGCCAGATATCGCCCACTTCATCCATCCGGTGCTGATCGGCGTTCCCGGCATGATGATGGCGCGGCGGCTGGGTATCCCCACGCTGGCGTCGTTTCACCTCGACGTGGCGCGGCTGGTGCATTATTTCCACC
The DNA here is from genome assembly GCA_020848855.1 of Anaerolineae bacterium. The sequence goes on from JADLHH010000314.1 coordinate 3,045, forward strand.
TCGGCTTCATCGAGCCGGTCACCGATTTGCTGACCCGAGTCGTGTTCAACGCCGCCGATTACTCGCTCGCGCCGTCGCGCCTGGTCGAACAATACATGCGCGATATCGGCGTGAAGCGCGTCGGGCTGTGGAAACGCGGCGTCGACCCGGCGCAGTTCGATCCACGCTTTCGAAACGCCGACATGCGCGCCCAGTTATCCGACGGGCACCCCGACGACACCCTGCTGATCTACGTCGGGCGGCTGTCCGGCGAGAAGCAGCTTCACCACCTCAAGCCGGTGCTAGAAGCCGTGCCGGGCACGCGGCTGGCGATTGTCGGCAACGGACCGGCGCGCGCGTCGCTCGAAGCGCAGTTCGCCGGGACGAACACCCAGTTCATGGGCTACATGACCGGCGAGCCGCTGGCGCAGGCATACGCCAGCGCCGACATCTTCGTGTTCCCCTCGGCGCTGGAAACATTTGGGTTGGTCGTGGTCGAGGCGATGGCTGCCGGGCTGCCGGTGGTGGCATCGCGGGTGGGCGGTGTGCGCGATGTCGTTGAAGAAGGGCGCACCGGCTACACATTTGAATCCGGCGACGTGGACGGCTTGATCGCCGGGGTGCGCCAGATCGCCGTCAGCCGCGAGCGCATCGCCGAGATGGGACGCGCCGCCCGCGCCTTCGCCGAAACCCAGACCTGGCCCGCCATGATGGACGAAGTGATCGACACCTACGCCCGCCTGATCGCCGAGCGGCAGGGGCAGCGCGCCGTCATCGCCTAGCCCGGTCTATGTTACAATTCCACCAGCATTTCCGACTTCCGTCCGCATCATCCGATGGAGTGTTATGACCCCTCTCACCCGTAGATGGCTGATCCTGCTGAGCATTATCGCCCTCGTCCTGCTGGCGGATCAGGTGACGAAGCGCGTCGTAATCGACGATTTGCAGCTCGGCGAAAGCGTCCAGCCTGTCCCGGCGCTGTTCCCCTATTTCCAGATCACGCGCAGCGAAAACAACGGCGCGGCGTTCGGTTTTCTGCCCCAGGCGGGTGACCTATTCCTGATCATCGCGCTGATAGTATCGGTGATCATGCTGGTGTATTTCCCGCGCATCCCGGCGAAAGATCGCCTCACCCGGCTGGGGCTGGGGCTGGTCGTCGGCGGGGCGCTTGGCAACGCCGTTGACCGGCTGACACACGGCGCGGTCATCGACTTCATCCATTACCAGATACCCGGCGTCATCTCCAACGTCAGCAATCTGGCTGACCACGCCATCGTCATTGGCGTGATCCTCATCGTGCTGCAAAGCTGGCGCTCAGACGCGGGCAAAGCCGCCCAGCCGGAAATGCCCGACACCCCGGACGAGACCGGCGGTTAAGCGCGCGGCGCGCCGCAGGTCGGCATTCGCTATAATGAATGCGTGTCAAAAGGAGTGGCTATGATTCGCACGATTTCGCTTCTCATCGCCGTGACGCTGATCGCGGCGTGCAGCCGGCTCGGCATCCCCGGCGGGGCGGCAGTCCCCACCACTGGCAATACCGCCAGCGACCCTTCGGCGGCACAGCAGTTCGTGCCCGAAATTCCGGGTTACCTCAGCACCAACGCCACCAGCATCAGCAGCGCGGTCAGTACCATCACCGGCGGCGCGTCAATCCTCAGCGGCAACCCGGTCACGGCGGCGCTCATCGCCCAGATCGACGGCATGATCGCCTGTTACCAGAACGTCGGCGCGGTCGCCGCGAAAATTTACGCCCAGCCGGACATCGCCACCCTCGCCCAGGGGCAAATCCCGACCGTCGGCGCGCTGGCGGTCGTCAACCAGGATCGACTGGTGAACAATTTCCTGCCGTGCGCGCTCGGCAGCGCCAACCGGGGCTTCAGCGCGCAGGCGGAAACGCCGCAGCCCTGCTCCAGTTCCGGCTCGTTCCAGGTGAACGGCGAAACGCTGTGGTACATCTATGCCGCCACCGACCAGTCGCTTTGCTCCGCCATCGCCCAGCACCTGCCGACCGGATGAGTTTATGAACACCATCGTGCGCTTCGTCCGCCGCGTCATCAACGACATCACCAACCTGCGCAACGTCGATGCCTACATCGTCGGCTTCATCGGCATCGCCCTCATCCTGCTCGACGTCCTCGGCTCGGTCGAACTCGACGCCTACCTGTCGGTGATGACGGCGGCGCTAATCGTGCTGCTGTTCCGCACGACCGCCCCGCAGAAGAAAGAGATCGACCTCGACAACGTGCTGCTCGACCGCCAGAGCTACACCCCCCTGCGCGAATTCATTCAGGGCGCGCACGTCGTCTGGGTCTACGGTCCCTCGGCGGTCAACGTCCTGCGCGAATCGGCGGCGTTCAAGCGTGAGGTGATCGACCGGGGCGGCGAAGTGCGCGCCCTGCTCCAGGACCCCGCCGAAAACAGCAGCATGGCGATCCTGCGCCAGCAGCTTGACCCGAACAATAATCTCGATCACGACATTCAAGGCTCGCTGTTCACGCTGGCGAAGATGCGCGACTGGGGCAAGGTCGACTACCGCCTGCTGCCCTACAACCCCGGCTTCAGCCTGCTGATCATTGACCCCGACGGCAAGGATGGGCGGCTGGTAGTCGAATTCTTCGGCTATCACAACAACCTGATCGACGACCGGATGCACATCCTCATCGAACGCCGCTCGTCGCAGTACTGGTTCGAATACTGGGCGAAGCAGTATCTCATCATGTGGGATGCCGCCCGCCCGGTGACCGAAACGCCCGCCGGCTGACGCATGATCGTGTTCAGGCACGAAGGCGACCATCGTTTCCATGCAACCCTGCGGGCAGAACGCGTGTCAAAGCTCAATAGATGGACGTGACCGGCACGACCGCGCGCCGCACCGAAATCGGCTTGAGCAGCTTTCCCGACAGGCAGTGAATACACCGATGATGAAGCGCCTTTTTCTGATTACTTTGCTCGCCGGCGTGCTGTCTCTGACCGCCGCCCGCGCCGTGCCCGCCCAGTCGCAGGATGGCGCGATCCGCGCGCCGAATCTGGGCATCAACCACATCAGCGCGCCCAACGACCCCATCGCCGACCAGCGCTATCGTAACGCGCTCACCCTCGGCGTCGGCTGGAACCGCTGGCCCCTCTACTGGCACGATATCGAAACCACGCCCGGCGGTTACGCCTGGGGCGCTTACGATCAATTGGTCAACAACGACGTGCGCTACGGGCTGCGCACCGACGCGATCCTGCTTGGCACGCCGGAACACCAGCGTGACGGCGGCTCGATTCGCGGCTTGCACGAGCCGATCTTCAGCGACGGAACCGACACGCCCGGCGCGGGCAAGCTGTCCAACCCCAACAATTCCTACGCCGCCTTCGTCTACGCGGCGGTCATGCGCTACAAGCCCGGCGGCACGCTGGCAGCCCAGCAGGGCTGGAGCGCGACTCAGGGCATTCGCGTGTGGGAAGCCTGGAACGAACCCGATCTGCCGAGCTTCTGGAGCGGCACGCGCCGGGATTATGCCCGCCTGCTCAAGGTGACGTACCTCACCGTGCGGCAGGCAGACCCGCTGGCGCAGGTCATGTTCGGCGGGCTGGCGTATATCTACTCCGGCGATTATCTGGCGGATACGCTGGCGCTGATCGCCCAGGACCCTGATCACGCCACCTACAACTGGTATTTCGACATCGCCGCCGTCCACAGCTACACCAACGCCGACCGCAGCGCCCGGCTGATCGGCAACGTCAAGCGGACGCTGGCATCCTACGGCTTGGAGCGTCCAATCTGGCTCAACGAGAGCGGCGTCCCCGTATGGGACGACTACCCCGGTCCCACCTGGACGGCGAACCAGCCCAGCGGGCGGCGCTATCGCGGGACGATGGAGGAGCAGGCGCTGTACATGATCCAGAACACGGCGCTGGCATGGGCGGCGGGCGCGGAAGTCGTCTTCATCTTCCAGCTTTACGACGACTGTGGCAACCAGCCGATGGGCACGAATTTCGCGCCGGACAGCGGTCAGGCAGGCGACGCCTATGGCTTGTTCCGCAACGACCGCAGCTCGCCGTGTTACAGCCAGAGTCCGCAGCCGAACACGCCGCGCCCGGCAGCCAGCACCCTGTACCGCATGGCGCAGGTCTTTGGCAGCCGTCGGATTCACGCCGTGACCGAGCTTGACCTGAGCGGCGAAGCGACCGTCATCGCCTTCGACCTGAGTCCGCAGCAGGGGGTTGCTTCCTTCGGCTCGGTGACGACCGGCGGCAGCGGCAGCAACATCAGCGAGCGCGCCTACGTCATGTGGAATCGCAGCTCAGGTCGGCTGGTACTGGAAGTGCCCGCCAGCGGTCGGTCCGCGCAGCTTTACGACATGGACAACGTCAGCTACGTGCTCTCGCCGCAGAGCGGGCAGTACGAAATCGGTCTACCGTCGGTGGTGCGCGCCGAATATCCGCTGCTCACCAGTTGGGAAGTCGATCAGATCAGCGGCGACCCATACATTCTGGTCGAGCAGGTACAGCAGGGCTGGACGCCCATCGATCCGCAGCTTGTCCGGCTTCAGGGAGCAGACACCCAGGTTGTCGCTGCCGTCGTGGAAATCCCGACCGAAGCGCCGGTCGCCGTTACGCCGTTTATCCCGACAGCCGTGCCCACAACCGCGCCCACAGCCGTCCCCACCACCGACCCGGCGCTCGACCAGCAGCCGCCGACCGTACTGATCGAGGCGCTGCCGTTGTACAGCCCGGCGACCTTCACCGTGCGCTGGAGCGGGGACGACGACGGCGGCATCGCCGGTTTCATCATCTGGGTGCGCGTGAACGGCGGCAACTGGCAGAAGTGGCTCGAAACCACCGACCTGCAGGCGGACTACACCGGAACGCCCGGCGACGCCTACGAGTTCGCGCTGTGGGCGGTCGATCTGGCGGGCAACTGGTCGTCGAACATCGACCTGCTGCCGCAAGCCGCGACCATCGTGCAGTAACAGGCGCTTGCAAGAACGTTCCTCATCACCCTCATCGGTGTTGTAGTGAGTATGTCCTATGCAGACCTGCTGATCGGCATCCTGATTATCGTGCTGCTGGCGCTCGCCGCTTACCACGCCCTGACACCGCACGCGCCGGGTCGCCGGCTGTGGCGCAGCGCGCACGGCGACGTTATCGCGATTGGCGAGCGCCAGCGGAACGCCGGTGTGCTGCAGGGCAGCGGGACGAGCACCAGCGACCCGCGGCAACTGGCGGTGGGCAGCTACCGTATAGACTACCAGTTCGATACACTCACACGGCTGGCGCTGCTCGGCGCGGGCGATGACGAAACACTGGTGATTACCAGCGGGGCGGGCAGCACGAGCGTCGAGATCATCGTCTCAGGGCGCTACCAATTTCGCGTGGAACCGAAGGATGAGAAAGCATCGTGGCGAATCGCGTGTTATCCCATAGGCACTTCAAGCCAGCCGGCAGACGGATTGCCGGCGTAGTCGGGTTTCGAATGCCGGCGTACGCGCTGGTACTCGCGCTGCTGGTTACGCTGGCGGGAGGCGGCGTTACGGCGCAGGGCAATACGCCTTCCCTGCCGGACGTGACGCTGCTCGGCTCCGGGCAGCGCGGCTTCATCGCCTACGGCGAGACCGTCACCGGCGCTATCGAGCGCAGCGAAGCCGGCAGCGATGTGTCCTCGATTTCCTACGTCGGGCACAACGGTGCGAACCGGGTGCAGGGCGATTTCGACGTGTGGTACTTCAACCCCGCCGCGGGCGATAACGCGGTTATCACCGTGACGGCGGGCGACGGCGACCTCGTGCCGACGCTGCTCATCATCCGTGACGTGACGCCGGATGAACGAATTCCCACTGTCTCCGGCATGGATTACAACCTCGATGGCGACGCGACCGCCGGAGTCTGCCTTCGCTCAATCTGGGGAGCCGCGCCGGTGGGTATCATCGTCTTCCGCCCAGACGACACCGAGCAGACCGGGGGCTACACGCTGACGCTCGAAAAAGCCGGGGACGAGGCGGCATTGACCAGTGGCTCGCCGACAGCGGTGTGCAAGGTCGGCACGTTCGTCAGCACCAACGGCAACTACCGCGTCAACATCCGCACAGGTCCTGGGTTGAGCTTTCGCGCAATCGGGCAAATGCAGCCCAACGGAGCCTACCTGTATATGAACGGCTACGACGGATGGTCGCATATTCAATTCTGGTCGGGCGACCAACTCGCCGATGGCTACGTCAAAGACACGTTCATCCATATCACCGGCAGCCTGGATGGCGAGTGATCGTTCAGTGTTTCGATAATCGAGTCGTGGGAATATTTCGCGCATGTCCGAGCAAACCAAATCCCTGCGGGCGCTGATCCCCGGCGCTATCGCCTTCGTGGTCGTGACAGGTGCGCTGCTGATCGCTGTCAACCAGCTTGGCGTGGATGGGATTCGGCAGGCGATTGAGAGCGCCGGACCATTCGCGCCGCTGGTGTACATTTTCGTCAAGGCGGTGACGTACACCGTCGCGCCGATCAGCAGCGGACCGATCCAGTTGTTCGCCGGGGTGCTGTTCGGGTTGATCCCCGGCACACTGTACACGCTGCTGGGCGAGCTGATCGGCGGGAGCATCAACTTCTGGCTGGCGCGGCGCTTCGGGCGGGCCGTTGTGACTCGACTGGTCGGCGCGGACGGCATGGCGCTCGTCGACAAATTCGTCAACCAGATCGTCGACTGGAAGACGCTGATCTACGCGCGGCTGTTCCTGTTCTCGATTTACGACTTCATCAGCTACGCGGTCGGCTTCTCGAAGCTGCGCTATCGCACCTACCTGATCATTTCGGCGGTCGTCGGCGTAATCCCGACGTTCGTGGCGGCGCTGCTCGGCACGGCGCTGACCGATGAGCGCAGCACTTTAGTCGCCATCTACGGCATCGTCGCCATCCTCAGCATCGTGCCGCTGGTGTTTCAGAAGCGCATCCGCCGCTGGCTCAAGCTGGATCGGACAGAAACCGAGCGCACGACCGACAGTTAAAGATTCAACGCAAAGACGCAAAGCGAAAAAGAAAGACGCAAAGGTAGGTCTTTTCTCAGAATCCTTTGCGACCTTTGCGCCTTTGCGTTAAGTTTTTTCACTTATTTCAGGAGAAAACAGTCATGGTGCGCAAGTTCATCATCGACACCGACACCGCATCCGACGACGCCGTCGCCCTGGTCATGGCGCTGCGCTGGCACGACGTGGAAGTCGAGGCGATCACGGTCGTTGCCGGCAACGTGCCGGTCGAAATGGGCGCGCGCAACGCGCTGTACACGGCGCAGATGTGCGGCAGCCGTGCCCCGGTCTACATCGGGGCGGCGCGCCCGCTGGTGCGCGAATACGAGAACGCCACCTGGTTTCACGGGCGCGACGGTATGGGCGATATGAATTACCCCGCCCCGGAACGCGCGCCGGAAGCCAAACATGCTGTCGATGCGATCATCGACACGGTGAAGGCGAACCCCGGCATCGAAATGGTGACGCTCGCGCCGCTGACCAACGTGGCGCTGGCGCTCAGCCGCGCGCCGGAAATCGCCGGGATGGTGAGCCGCTGCGTCGTCATGGGCGGCGCGGCGTGTACGGTCGGTAACGTCACCCCGGCGGCGGAATACAATGTCTGGTGCGACCCGGAAGCGGCGCGCATCGTGTTCCGCTCCGGCATGGCAATCGAGATGGTCGGCTGGGAACTGGCGCGGCGCGAGGCGAACATCATGCCGGACGAGATGGCGCACATTCGCGGCTTCGGCACGCCGCTGGCGCACTTCGCCCTCGACTGCAACCGCCGCGCCTTCGAAGCCGGACAGGAACAGTCAGGCGATCCGGGGCTGGGGCTGTGCGACCCGGTAGCGATGGCGGTCGCGCTCGACCCGGCAGTCGCAGCGCGCACGAGCAGGCATTACGTCGACGTGGAAGTGCAGGGTGAACTGACGCGCGGTATGACGGTAGTCGATGCGCTGGGCGTGGCGAGCGACGAGCGCAACCGCGACCTGTGGCAGCCGCTGGTGCGGCGCGAGCCGAACGTGACCGTGTGCTGGGGAATCGACATCCCGCGCTGGAAAGAGATGCTGTACAGCGTGCTGCGGTAGACCAATAACAGGGCGCACAGCCATGCGCCCTACACAAACCGCTTGTGTGATATGTTTACAGCGCGACGGCGACCGCGCTGGCGGTGGTGTGGGTGTGCGTCAGGCTGATGTCCCACTGGGTGATGCCGAGCGCCAGCGCTACCCGCTGCGCTTCGTTGTGCAGGATCAGCAGCGGGCGACCGTGCTCGTCGCCGCGAATCTCGATGTCGCGCCAGCCGACCGCGCCAATGCCCGTGCCGAGCGCTTTGGCGACGGCTTCCTTGCCCGCCAGCCGCGCCGCCAGCCGGTGGGACTGATCCGCGCAGTCGCCGCGCTCGCCGGGCGTGAAGAAGCGGTTAAGGAAGCGCTCGCCGAAGCGGGCGATGCCGTCCTCGACCCGGCTGATCTCGATGCTGTCGATGCCGCAGCGCAGCATGTCGCCTCTTGACTCAGTTACTGATTCGATTCAGAATCAAATCGCTGTTTGATTATAACAACTGGATAAATGAAATGACAGTCGCGGAACCCGTGAACGTCGTTAGCGCGCAGCATATCGCCGTGAAGAATCCGGTCACCGGCGAGACCATCGGCGCGCTGGCAGTGATGGGTCGCGCCGAGGTGGAAGCGGCGGTCAAACGCGCGCGCGCCGCCCAGCCCGCCTGGGCGCAGACCCCGGTACGGACGCGGGCGCGGCTGCTGCGCGACTGGACGGACGCCGTCTGGAAAGACCGCGAGCAGACGATGGCGGTGATCCGCCGCGAGACGGGTAAATCCCTGTCGAGCGCTTTTGTCGAGGTCGCCGCGCTCGACAACATCACCAACCATTTCGCCCAGCAGGGACCGAAAATCCTGCGGCGGCAGAAGCGCCGCGCCCTGTTCCCGATCATCGAGCGGGCACGGGTTTATTATCACCCCTACGGCGTCGTCGGGTTCATTACCCCCTGGAACTACCCGCACCTGAATGCGCTCGGCGACCTCGTCCCGGCATTGATCGCCGGGAACGCGGTCGTGCTCAAGCCGAGCGAGATCACGCCGTACACGGCGCTGTACGGCGTCGAAATGATGCACCAGGTCGGCATCCCGCGCGACGTGATACAGGTGGGGACCGGCGACGGCACAACCGGCGCAGCGCTGGTCGATTTCGTGGACTACATTTCGGTGACCGGCAGCACGGCGACCGGGCGCAAGGTGGCGCAGCGGGCGGGCGAACGGATGATCCCCTACAGCCTCGAACTCGGCGGCAAAGACCCACTGATCGTCCTGAACGACGCCGACCTGGACGCGGCGGTGGTCGGCACGCTGCGCTCGGCGCTGGAAAATGCCGGACAAGCCTGCGTCAGCGTCGAGCGGGTGTACGTGTAAGCGGGTATATACGATGCCTTCATCGCGCGGATCGTCGAAGTGAGCCAGCAGGTCACGCTGAGCGCAGCCGACGATTACACCGTGTGCATGGGCTGCATGACCAACGAGCGCGAACTGCTGCGCACCGAAGCGCACATCCACGACGCGGTCGAGAAAGGCGCGCGCGTGCTGTCCGGCGGCAGGCGCCGCCCCGACCTGGGGGCGCTGTTCTTCGAGCCGGCGATTCTGGTCGATGTCGACCACACCATGAAGGCGATGACCGAGGAAACGTTCGGTCCCATCGTGTCGATCATGCGCGTGCGCGACGCCGACGAAGCGATCCGGCTGGCGAACGACAGCGAGTACGGCTTGTCCGCCAGCATCTACACCCGCAACCTGAAGCGTGGGGAACAGCTCGCCCAGCGCATCCACTCCGGTGATGTATCGATCAACCGCCCGCTGATGATCTTCGGCACGCCATCCCTGCCGATGGGCGGCGTGAAGAACAGCGGCATCGGGCGGCGCAACGGCGCGGAAGGTCTCCTGCGTTTCGTGCGCACGCAGTCGATCCTGATCGACAACCTGTTTCTGACGCCGCCGTCGCTGACGTTCACCGATTCGCTGTCGGTGAGGGCGTTCAAGGCGATGCGGGCGATCCGGCGCGTCGTGCCGTTCATCTAATACCCATTTCACCACAGAGACCGCAAAGAACACAGAGAAAAAGACGGAGGCGCACAGCCGTGCGCCACTACGCGATTCGTGTGTGGTGAGGTTTTTAGCGTGTGGATTTCTGGTCAGAGCTGATGAGCATCCCCAGCACGAACGTGGCGACCGCCGCGCAGATGCCGAGAACGATCATGCCGAGACGCGGTTCGGGCGGCGGCTCCTCGAAAGGCGTGAGCCGCTGATGCTCAACCATCGTCTGGCGGGCTTCGGGCGTATCAGTCCTGGGCGCAGCCAGCTTCTGCACGGTCTTGGTGCGCGGAATCCCCTGCCGGATGCGGTCGGTCTCGCTCAGCTTAACCGCATTTTCGCTCGGTATGATGCGCGACCCATAGGTGCGGGCATAGACCTGCGTGAACTCCGCGCCGAACAGCAATATCTGCGCCGAATAGTTGATCCACAGCAGCAGCACGACGAACGACCCCGCCGCGCCGTATGCCGTGCCGATGGTGCTGTTGCCGAGATACAGCCCGATCAGCAGCTTGCCGATGTTGAACAGCAGCGACGTGACCGCCGCGCCCATCCATACGTCGCGCCACGAAATCTGCGCGTCGGGCAGCACCTTGTAGATCACGGAGAACAGCAGCGTGATGACGCCAAACGAGATCACGAAGTTGATCAACTGAAGCACAAACTGCGGCGGGGCGACCTGCACGGTGACGAGATTGCCGACGGCAGAGGCAGCGGCGCTGACCACCAGCGAGACCAGCAGCAGAAAGCCGATCCCCAGCACCATCGTGAACGAGATGAAGCGCTGGCGGATGATCGACAGGATGCCTTGACCCGGCTTGGGCGCAACTTCCCAGATGGTGTCGAGCGCGTCCTGAAGCTGCCCGAACAGACCGGCAGCGCCGAGCAGCAGCGTCACCAGCCCGATCAGTGTCGCGATGATGCCGGTATCGGGACGGTGAAAATTGACCAGCATTTCCTGAATCGCGCCTGCCGCCTGCCTGCCGACCAGACCCTGTATCTGCAACTGAATATGCCCCTGCACAGCGTCATCGCCGAAGACGATACCGGCAATCGAAACCACGATGATCAGCAGCGGAGCGATAGAAAACGCCGTGTAGTATGCCAGCGCCGCCGCCAGACGCGGGGCTTTGTCCTCGTTCCATTCGCTGAATGTGTCTTTCAACAGCCGGAAGATGACTTTCAAGCCGGACATGGGCTGCTCCGATGAGACTTATAAATTAAATTCGTAATTAAGCAAGTATAGCACGAAAATTGTCGCCGCCCGCGACGCGCGGCTGAGAAGCCGATGAGTCTCAAAAGAATTAACGCGCCGTCCTGTTCTCTGCAGCGAAAATGCCCATACACTGAAGGTATTGAAAACCACCAGCGAGAAATGCCATGTCTTACCTTCAACGGAAACTCAACGAACAACAGCAGCCCGCCGGCAGACCAGCCGCCGAAGCCAAAATCGAATACGGGGCGTCGGAGACCGGGGGAGCATCATCGCCGCCGGTTGAGGGCAGCTATCTGACGGGGCGGAAGCAGCACACGCTTGCCAAAATCGCTTCCCTGCGTAAGCTCCTGCGCCCCAAACTGCTCAAAACGCCGGATGAAGCCGACCAATGGCACCGCACCGACGCGGAGAAAATCGCGCTGATCGGCGACCGGCTGCGCGCTGTCGTCGACAAGCTGGCAGAAGAAAAGCTGGAATTCCGGCTGGAGGCGCTGGAGTTCGCCGAACTGCGCGCAGCGCTGCTCGACGACCTGCTGGGCTTCGGCGCGATTGAGCCGCTGGTGCGCGACAAAAACTGCGCCGAAATCATGGTCAACGGACCGAAGGTGATCTTCGCCGAGTTGCGTGGCAAGCTGCTGGAAACTGACCTGACGTTCGACGACGAAGATCACATCCTGTGGACCGTGCATCGCATCGTCCGCCCGCTCAGCCGGCGGCTGGATCGCTCGAATCCGATGGTCGACGCTCGCCTGCCGGACGGCTCGCGCGTGCACATCGTCACCGAGCCATCGGCGCTGCAGGGCACGACGATCACCATCCGTAAATTCCCGGAAAAGCGGCTGGACATCAACGACCTGCTCGGCTTTGGGACACTGTCGCAGGAAGCCGCCGAGTTCCTGAGAGCCTGCGTGCAGTCCCGTTTGAACATTATCGTCTCCGGCGGCACGGGTTCCGGTAAAACGACCCTGTTGAACGTGTTGAGCGCCTTCATCAGCGAAGGTGAGCGCATCGTGACGATTGAAGACGCCGCCGAATTACAGCTTCACCAGCGGCACGTCGTCCGGCTGGAGACCGCGCCGCCGCTGCCCGGCGGGGATGGCGAAACCGGGATGCTGACGATTCGCGATCTGGTGCGCGGCTCGCTGCGTATGCGCCCGGATCGCATCATCGTCGGCGAATGCCGCAGCGGCGAAGCGCTCGACATGCTGCAGGCGATGAACACCGGACACGACGGCTCGCTGACGACGATCCACTCGAACAGCCCGCGCGACTGCATCGCTCGTCTGGAAACGCTGGTGCTGATGTCGGGGATGGATTTGCCGGTCAGCGTAATCCGGCGGCAGATCGTCAGCGCGATTGACCTGATCGTGCAGATCAGCCACATCAAGGACGGCTCGCGCAAGATCACCCAGATCACCGAAATTCAGGGGATGGAAGGCGACTCGGTCACGCTGCAGGACGTGTTCATGTACCGCCTGCCGGGGCAGACCAGCACCACACCGGCGACGGTCGGCGGTGGCAAGCTGGAACCTACCGGTTTCCGCCCGAAGGTGGTGGAGAAGCTGGAAGAGAGCGGCTTTCACCTGGGTGGGCGCATCTTCGGCGCCGGGTCTGTCCGGTTGGGTAACGACCGCTAGGCAAGGAATGGGGAGCGCGCCACCCGGCTGCGCTCCGGCTGCGCTCCCTTTTATACCTCGCACAACGCGCGCGCATCCGCGACAATGCCCGCCATCCGGGAAACATTGCGCGCCAGATCATCAGCGCTGCTTCCCGCCGCAGAGAGCACCGACGTGACTCGTTCATAAAAGCCATCGGGATGCAGCGGGAAGGCTTCTACCTGCGCCGCCGCGCCTTTCTCGTTGATGCAGTAGCGCTCGTTGAGCGCGAATAACGCCTGCACCATTACCGCGACCGTTCGATACAGATAACCGACCACCTGCACCGTATCGCCGCGTGATGCCGGCTTGCGCGCGTTCTCCAGCGAAAAATCGGCTTCCCACAGCGCGGCGATCAGCGCCTGCTTCAGCAGCGGCGGGTACGGCGTCGTCCGTGCCTTGAGGCGGCGCAGCATGTCGTCGCGCTCGTAGAGCGGCTGGCAGTAAAAGACCTCGCCCATGTAAATGTGATTGTAGAACCCATGCGGATGCCCCGCCTGATAATAGCAGCGCACACGCCCCGCCTCACATTCGGCGATCTCGTGCTCGACGCGGGCGAGATCCCGGTACAGCCAGTCTACCCGCGCTCCGCCAATGTCGAGCCAGCCGCCGCCATTGATCCACGGACCCCATTCGCCGTAACCGGTGGCGAGGTCAGGCAGATGACGGTCGTCAAGTTCCTGCGCCAACGCCTGCAGCGCGGCAAGCGCCGGGGGCTGATCCGGGTGGTAGTAGATGCCGAGATCAATATCGGAATCGGGTGAAGCGGCAGCCCGCGCCCGCGAACCGCCGAGGACGACCGCCGCCACGCCATCGATTTCACCCAGTCGCGCCGCGACGATCTGTGCCATATCCATAGAAGATGCGCTAGAGCGCCGCGAACAGATCGACGTGATTGCCGTCCGGGTCGGTGACGACGGCGTAGCGCTGCCCCCAGAACGCATCCCAGGGCGCTTTATAGCCCTCGTAGCCCGCTTCGGTGACGCGCGTGTACAGGGCGTCCACTTCGGTGGGGCTTTCGCACAGAAAGCCGATGCCGATGCGCTGCCCGACCGGCTGTACCCATTCGGAGTCGATCTGCTGGATCAACGACTGGCTGTCCCAGGCGACACGGAAGCCGGGCTGCGCCGTCTCGACGTGATCCTCGCGCTCCGCGCCTTCCGGGATGTCCATACCGAGCAGCCGATAGAAACGCAGCGTTGCCGCCATATCTTTCGCCACCATGCCGACGTACTCAAACCGCGCCACGAGCGTCACTCCTTTTTGAGCCAACCTGCCGAACACCCTACCCAAATTCCGAGCTGATCTCTATGTCACCGGCACGCCGCGCCGTGATGGCTGAATCAAAAGCGACGAAGCATATGCTCCGTCGCCAGTTTCCCGACATACTCCGTATTATGGCTGCGGCTCGCCGCCCAGTTCGGTGAAGGCAGTCGTGCCAAGCGCGGGCGTCGCGCTGCGACCTGACATCAAATCCTCGAAGCTGCTGCGATCCAGCGTTTCCTGTTCCATCAGGACATGCGCGATCTGTTCGAGCTTGTCACGGTTCTCGGTGAGGATCGACTTGGCGCGCTGGTAAGCCGTCTGCAGGATGCGCTTGACTTCGCTGTCGATTTCTTCCGCCGCCTGCTCGCTGTAGTCGCGCTGCTCGTACAGGTCGCGCCCCAGGAACAGCGACCCGCTGCCGCTGCCGAAGGCGCGCGGACCGAGCACGTCGCTCATGCCGTACTGCGTGACCATCGCCCGCGCCCGCGCCGTCGCCTGCTGCAAATCGTTGCTGGCGCCGGTCGTGAACTGGTTGAAGATGATCTCCTCAGCCGCACGTCCGCCCATTGCCGCGACGATCTCGTCCTCGAATTCCTCGCGTGAGCGCAGGAAGGCGTCGTTTTCGGGCAGCGGCATCACGTAACCGCCGGCGCGCCCACGCGGCACAATCGTGATCTTGTGAACAGGCGGCGCGTGCTCCAGCAGGTGGAACAGGATGGCGTGTCCGGCTTCGTGGTAAGCAACCGAGCGCTTTTCCTTTTCGGACATGACCCGGGTCTTGCGTTCGGGACCCATGATCACGCGCTCCATGCTTTCCTGCATTTCGTTCATGCCGATGGATTTCTTGTTGCGGCGCGCCGCGAGGATCGCCGCTTCGTTGATCAGGTTCTCCAGGTCAGCGCCACTGAAACCGGGCGTGATCTTCGCCAGCGCCTCGATATCGACATCCGCCGACAGCGGCTTGCCCTTGGCGTGGACTTTCAGAATGTCCTGCCGCCCCTTGAGATCGGGGTTGTCCATGACGACCTTGCGGTCGAAGCGACCGGGACGCAGCAGCGCCGGGTCGAGGATATCGGGGCGGTTGGTGGCGGCGACGACGATCACGTTGGTTCCGGTCTCGAAGCCGTCCATCTCGACCAGAATCTGGTTGAGCGTCTGCTCGCGCTCGTCGTGCCCGCCGCCGAGTCCCGCGCCGCGATGCC
>JADLHH010000315.1 GCA_020848855.1 Anaerolineae bacterium
CGACATCTACAACTTCGCCTCGAATCTTATCAGCATCACGAGCATTGATGCGGGCGTCAGCATCGTGAACCCAACACCGACCGCGACCGCAACCGATACGCCCACGCCAACCAACACGTTCGATCCGAGCTTTACGCCGTCAGCGACCGCAACCGCAACCGATACGCCCACGCCGAGCGATACGCCGACACCAACTGATACGATCACGCCCAGCTCGACACCCACGCCAACCGATACGCTCGATCCCAGCATCACGCCGACCGCGACAGCGACGGCAACCGCGACAGAAACGGATGTGCCGGTCGACATATTCACCGAGACGCCGGAAGGCGACGAGCCTACACCGGATATCTTCACTGAAACGCCGGAAGAAAGCTCGATCTCGTTCATCACCGACACGCCCGTCTTCCCAACACCCCCGGACACACCGCGCTGTGACCTGCGCAATTTCAGCCCAAACGACGTGATGCGGGCAGGCGTCCGCCCCGAATTCGACCTGTTCTGCCGCACGCTCGTCCAATGGAGCGAATTCGTCTACTACTTCGACGCAGCTATCACCAGTTACGCCAATGTTGGCATCGAAGCGCTAATTCGGCTGGGCATCATTCAGGCGGTGGACATTTTCAGTCCGTCGGGGCAAACCTATTTTGAGGGCGGCTATGTTATGTGCCTGGCAGGTGAAGGCACACTGATCTGGCTCGATGCCACCAATGCGCCGCGCCACGCCGACATCATCGGCAGCTATACCGTGCCAGAGTTCCCCGGTTTCACGTGCGCCACGTTGTTCACGCCCGGCACGCTGGTGCTGGTCGAAACGGTCCCTTAACTGCGCTTCGTGGGCGGGGCACACAATGTTGTGTCCCGCCTACTTTTACACAATATTTATGCTTCTTTACCTCAATATCAACTTGAGCAAATGCACTTTGTGCGCTAGAGTCAGCTATATCATCTTGGCTTTAAATCATGCTGAGTGTGTACGTTATGATCGATCAAATCCGATGGCTCGGACACGGCAGTTTCGTCATCAATGCCGATCCATTGATTTACATAAACCCGTGGCGTGTCTCGCGCGTATCGCGCCCGGCAGACGTTATCCTGATCGGACACGAGCATTACGCCTACTGCTCCACCGCCGACATCGAAAAACTATGCGGACCGAACACACAGGTGATCGCCAGCCGCCGAGCCGCCGAGCACCTGGACAACTGCACGGTGCTCCGCCCCTGGCAAAGCATCGCCGTCGGGCGGGCGTGCATCAAGGGATTTCCCGCCTACAACCCGGAACGCGGCACGCCGGATGACGGGCGTCTGGGGTTTGTCATCTCCGTCAATTACTTTGACATCTACTACGCCGGGCACACCGGCATTATCCCCGAAATGGCGTCGCTCAAGCCGGATATCGCCATTTTGCCAATTGACGGTGAGGGCACGATGACCGCTTCGCAAGCCGCGCAGGCGATTATGCAGATGCACCCCCGCTGGGCGATCCCGTGCAACTGGAGTTTCAACGCCAGCGGCACCAACCGCGTCGACGCGCAGATTTTCGCCACAGAAGTCGGCGCATCAGCCGAGGTTGTACTGCCGGCGATGCGCTAAGCCGCGTTAACCCCGAATCAAAACGCGACGCCCTGGAGCGCCGCGTTCTGCATATTTCCGTATGGTGTGTTCCCTACGCCGCCGTGTTCAGCTTGCCGTTCGGCGACCACTCCAGCCGCAGGTTTTCCACGTTATAGATGTGCGGTCGCGCAATGCCGTTGACTACGTCGGCATCGACGACGACCCGCCCAATGTCCTTACGCCCCGGCGCTTCGTACATCACGTCCAGCAGGCGGCTCTCGATGATCGAGCGCAAGCCGCGCGCGCCGGTGCCGCGTTTCATGGCGATATCCGCCGCCGCACCCAGCGCCGATTCCTCGAAAACGAGTTCGAGGTCGTCCAGCTTGAGCAACTGCTGGTACTGCTTGACCAGCGCGTTCTTCGGCTCGACCAGGATGCGCATCAGCGCATCGCGATCCAGCGGATCGACGCTGACCAGCACCGGCAGGCGACCGACAAATTCGGGGATAAGCCCGTAGCCGATCAGGTCTTCGGGGCTGATATGCCGCAGCAGATCGGCTTTGTCCTTCGCGTTGACACGCTCTTCGCCGTCGTTCTGCTGCTGGAAGCCGATCGTGCCGCGCCCGGAAACGCGCTTGGCGATGTTCTCGTCAATCCCGGCGAAGGTTCCGCCGCAGATGAACAGGATGTTGGTCGTATCCACCTGCAGAAATTCCTGATGCGGATGCTTGCGCCCACCCTGCGGCGGGACGTTCGCCAGCGTGCCCTCGACGATCTTCAGCAGCGCCTGCTGCACGCCTTCGCCCGACACGTCGCGGGTAATCGATGGGTTATCCGCCGACTTACGCGCGATCTTGTCGATTTCATCGATGTAGACGATGCCTTTTTCGGCGCGGGCGATATCGCCGTCCGCCGCTTGAATCAGCCGGAGCAGGATGTTTTCTACGTCTTCACCGACGTACCCGGCTTCGGTCAGCGATGTAGCGTCCGAAATGCAGAACGGCACGTCAAGGATACGTGCGAGCGTCTGGGCGAGCAGCGTTTTGCCGCTGCCCGTCGGTCCGACGATCAGGATATTGCTTTTCTCAAGCTCCACGCCATTCGCGATACCACCGTTGCGAATCCGCTTGTAGTGGTTATAAACCGCCACGCTCAGGACACGCTTGGCGTAGTCCTGCCCGACAACGTAGTCGTCCAACTGCGCCATGATCTCGCGCGGCGACGGCAGGCTCTCGAAATCGATCTCGCCGTCTTCATTGTGATACGTCGGATTCTCCTCAAACAGAATCCGCTGGCACAGCTCAACGCAGTTATCGCAGATGAACACCCCGTCGGGTCCTGCGATCAGCCGCTCGACTTCGTCGTGACTGCGGCGACAAAAGGAGCATCGCTGATTGTTGGGCGTAAATGTCACTTGCCGTTCACTCCTGCTTTGGTGCTTTCCAGCACCGAATCGATCAGACCGTATTCCACCGCCTGCTGCGCGCCGAGATACAAGTCGCGGTCGGTGTCGCGCTCGATCACATCACGCTCGCGCCCGGTATGGTGGACAAGGATGTCGTTCAGCCGCTCCTTCAGGCGCATAATCTCGTTCGCCTGAATGACGATATCCGACGCCTGACCCTGCGCGCCGCCGAGCGGCTGGTGCATGTGGATCGTGGCGTTCGGGAGCGCGTAACGCGCACCGTGTGCGCCTGCCGTCAGCAGAACCGTGCCGAAGCTGGCGGTGATGCCCACGGCGGTCGTGCTAACCGGCGCACTGATTTGCTGCATCGTATCATAGATCGCTAACCCGGAGTATACAACGCCCCCGGGAGAATTGATGAACATCTGAATCTGCCGCTCCGGGTCCTGGCTTTGCAGGAACAGAAGCTGCGCCACCATCAGGTTGGCGATCTGGTCGTTGATCGGCGTGCCCAGCAGCACGATTCGTTCCTTCAGCAGCAGGGAGTAGATATCATAGGCGCGCTCGCCCCGGCTGCCCTGCTCAATCACCATCGGGATCACGTTCTGGGGATACATATTCAGTTCGACTCCTCTTTGTCCTCAGATACAGTTTCAGTCACTTCGTCTTGTGCCTGCGCCTCGGCGGCTTTCTGTTCCATCGCGTCTTCCGCTGCCGCAGTTTCGGCAGCGAGGGCTTCAGGAGTCGCCGCTTCGAGAGCCGGAGCTTCCTCAGAAGCCGTGATAGTCGGCGCTTCGCCCCTGGCAATCGCCGCGACGCGTTCTAACACTACATCCCGCATCAGGTCATTGCGCACACTGTCGCGCATGTTCGGCTGTGCTTCGAACATCTGGCGGATAGCGCCGCGACGTTCTTCGTCGAACTGACCGACAATGCGGTCGATTTCCTGCTCGACACGCTCGTCGGTGACCTCAAGCTGCTCGGCATCCGCGATTTCGCGCAGCGCCAGCGACCGCCGCACCGATTGTTCGGCGCTCTCTTTATAGTCGTTATAAAGGTCTTCGGCGGTCTTCTGGTAAATCTTCATGTAGTCCTGAAGGGTGATTCCCTGCTGGCGCAGCCGCTGGTCGAAGTCACGCAGGAAGCTGTCGACCTGATCCGCCACCATCGCTTCCGGGAACTTGATCTCCGCCTGCTCCACCACCTCGTCGAGCGCCTTGCGCACATATTCGCTGCGGTAGCTCTGCTCGGACATGCTCGTCATGTTTTCGCGCACGCGCATCCGCAGTTCGAGCAGCGTCAGCGGTTTTTCCTCGTCCTTCGTCACGCGCGCCGCGAACTCGTCGGTCAGTTCCGGCATCGTCAGCGTTTCGACCTTTTTGACATCGACGTAGTATTTGACCGTCTTGCCCGCCATGTCTTCATATTCTTCGGCGTCGTCCGGGAACGTCAGTTCGAACGACCGCGAGTCGCCGACGTACACGCCGACCAGCGCTTCGCTGAAGCCGGGCTGCGGCTCGTCGTCTTCGTCGAGCAGAAGCTGAAGATCGTGCTCGTGCAGATAAGGCGTCCCTTCGTCCTCGTCGCCGTGCGAGTGACCATGTTCGTGATCGTGGTCATGCTCGTCATGGTCGTGTTCATGTTGTTCTTCGTCGGCATCGGCGTCGTCCGCTTCCGCAGCGGCTTCTGGCTCTACATGCTCGCCCAGGATGTAGCTGTGAAGGTCAAGCGTCACCCGGTTGCCCAGCACGGCGGGCTGGCTGCTCGGCTCGACAACCGCCTGCTGTTCCTGCAGGTTCTTCATCGAGCGGTTGACGGCATCGTCGGTGACTTCCGGCGTTTCATACGGCAGCCGCACCGAACGATAATCCTTGAGGTCGATGCTCGGCTGCAGCGGCACGACGTAAACGAAGGTCGGAGTCGCCAGATCCGACTTGACATCGGTCAGCGTGCCGGGACCGTAGGGGTCCAGATCGGTCTGCGGGAGGACTTCCATATAGACTTCTTGACTCAGAAGCTCGACTGCATCTTCGAGGATCGCCGGCTCGCCCACATAGTTGAGGAGAATGCGGTAGGGGGCTTTGCCCTTACGGAAGCCGGGGATATTGACCCGACGGGAGATTTGCTGGGCGGCTTTTTGTTTGGCAGCGTCCAGCCGTTCGGCGTCGATCTCAACCGTCACGCGGGCGGTTTGATCCTCTAGTCGTTCAGTCTGAATGTTCAAGAGTCGATCCTTGCTGAAGTGATAGATTCAATTTGCCAATTGAGAAATTATAGCATCTACGATCAGCGATTGCCTAGAAGCAATGAATTAGAACTCTACAAGAAATCCGGCTGCGACACGTCGTTTGGAACCTTTCCGCACTCGGCAGCGTCCTATAGACGTGCCCAGTGGCACAGGTGTTACGTTCGCCAGAGTAAAGGAGTTGTAAACGCATGTCTCGTATTCGCAAGTTCTTCGGCGCAGTGGTCGTGATGCTGGTGCTGACGGCACTCGCCGTCCCGGCGCTGGCGCAGGACTCCGGCGTCGCCAGCGCGCCCTACCCTGAGAATACCATTAGCGTAACCGGCTACGGCTCGGTTCATGCCTCGCCCGATATCGCTTCAGTGGATGTCGGCGTCGAAGTCACTCAGCCATCCGTCTCGGACGCTTTCACCGAAGCCAATTCAACGCTTCAGAAGATCATCGACGCCCTGGCTGATCTCGGCATCGCGCCAGAAGACATTCAGACGAGTAACCTGAACGTCTACAGCACCATCAACTACAGCCCGGAGACCGGCAGTGACCAGCACGGCTATACGGTCAGCAACGTCGTCCACCTCGTCGTTCGGGATGTCGATCAGGTCGAAGCCGTGATCGACGCCGCCATTAATGCGGGCGCGACCAGCATCTACGGCTTGACTTTCGACATCGAGGATCGCAGCGCGCTGGAAACGCAGGCGCGTGAGATGGCGATCCAGGACGCGCAGGCGCGCGCTCAGGAATACGCCTCGCTGGTCGGCGCGCAGTTGGGTGACGTGGTCATCGTCTCCGAATTGCAGTCGGGCAGCTTCCTGCCCTATGCTGCGTCGGGCGTGCGCGCTCAGGGCGGTGGCGGCGGCGCGGTGGTCGCGCCCGGACAGACCGAAGTCCAGATTCAGGCGACCGTGACCTATCGCATTTCGCGGTAGCGGCGCCCAAACGTGATCAAAAAACGGGGTCGGAAGCAGAATCTGACCCCGTTTTTCAGCCTCTTACAGAACAGCCTCACGACTGCATCAGCACCGGGACTTCGTCCCGCTTCGCCGAGCGGGTGGTGGCGGCAGCGGCAATCGTCACCAACCCAATACCGACGATCTCCTGCAGCCCCAGGTGTTCGTGCAGGATGAGCCAGCCCATCACCGACGCGGCGACCGGCTCCAGGCTGACAAGCAGCCCAAATGTCCCTGAAGGCAGGCTCTTAAGCGCCTTGAATTCCAGCCAGAAGGGAACCACGGACGCCAGCAGCGCCACGATCAGGGCACTGACGAGCAGCGCCGGCGACGCCAGCACAACAGATGCACCGATCGCCCCGAACGGCGCAGCGACAACTGCCGCGACGCTCATCGCCAGCGCAAGCATGGTAGTGCCTTCCAGCAGGCTGCCTGCCCGCTTTGTAAACACGATGTAAAGCCCCCACAGGACACCGCAGGCGAGCGCCAGCAGCAGCCCAACCGGGTCAAGTGTCACGTCGGTGATCGGCGAGAGCAGCAGGATACCAATCGCGGCGACCGCTACCCAGATGATATCGCGGGCACGGCGCGACCCCAGCACGGCGACGCCGAGCGGTCCGATGAAGGCAATCGCCACCGTGATGCCCAGCGGAATACGCTCGATTGCCGCGTAGAACGTCAGCATGTTGGCGGTGATGGTGACGCCGTAGAGCAGGATGTTCCAGTAGACTGTCCGACTGTAGCCGCGCAGCCGAGGGCGCGCGAAAACCGAGAAGATCACGCCGCCAACCAGCGTCCTGACAAAAACGACACCGCCGAAACCGAGCGCCTCGAACAACTGCTTGGCGAGCGCCGAGCCGATCTGCACGGAGATGACGGCAATGATAACGAGCAGCCACGGCTGAACCAGAAACGACGCGCGAGCAGCCAACATGCCGCTCAATTCACCAGAAACGGGCTTGGTTGACATAGTTTTCGGGGATTCCTGCCGGATCAGAGACGGACAGGATAATGGTACGCGAAGACCGAACGCGCGCCTAGCTCCACACAGAACCGGGCGCATCGAGCGCCATCATTGAATGGTCTGGCTGCCCTTACCCCGGCGCGCCGCGTAGAAAAGCTGGGCGTTACGAATAGCGATGGTCGCCTGCGCGGCGAAAGGTTTCAGCCGTTCGGCATGGCGCGCGGAGAAATAGCCGGGGGTGACGCTGGAGAGGTTGAGAAAACCGCTCACCCTGCCCTCGCTCATGAGCGGAACGCTGATATACGAGCGCAGCCATTCCATCTTGGGAATCCGCACCCAGCCGGAATACTCGGCGGTGTCCGGGACAACGACCGGCTGTCCCGTGCGGCTCATCTCGCTGAGCGTGGGCGTCGAACTCACAACAAGCTGGAGCTTGAGGACCATATCCGCTATGTCGTATTCGTCGTAGCCGCGATACCGGACGACATGCGCCACATCGTCCTCGACCAGCATGATGTCAGCAGCGTCATGGGGCATCACCCGTTCGACATTTTCCAGAATCCGATCCAGCACCTGCGCCAGATCGAGCGTGCTGCTGAGCGCTTCCGCTGTGTCGCGCAGCGCTTCGGCAAAGATGCGCTGTTCACGCTCCGCCTGCTGCGCTCGCGCGCGGCTGATCGACGAGGCGAGCAGATTGGCGACAGATTGCAGGAAATGAATGTCGTTACGGGTGAACGCCCGCAGCTCGGCGCTGTGCACGCCCAGCGCCCCCCACGGAGCGGCTTCGCCTTCAATCGACACGGTCATGCCGCTGATGATGTTGTGCTGGGTGAACAGCGAAGAAGCGTGAAACCGGGTCTCGGTGCGCAGATCGCTCACGATGACCGGCTCGCTAGACAGCAGCGCATAGCCTGCCTGCGAGTCCCTGCCCGCCTCGATCATCGCCGTGCCGACCAGTCCTTCCTTCCAACCCATGCCTGCCCGGAGCAGAAGCTCATTTTCCCCCGGCAGCAGTTCCAGGACTTTCGCATACTGGATGTGCAGCGTCTGTGCAAGCTGTTCGACCGCCATCTGCATCAAAACGGTCAGGTCGTTCTCTGTCAGCGCCCGCAGCCCCAACTGCGCCACCACTTCCTGCTGCCGGATACGCTCGTGCAGACGCGCTTCGCTTTCCCGCCGCTCGGTGATATCCCGAAACACGAGTACAGCGCCCACGACCCGGTCATCGATATCGCGACTGGGCGCGGCGCTATCGGCAATCGGGTGTTCGGCTCCGTTGCGGGCAACCAGCAGCGTATCAACGTCGAGCTTAGCAACGCCGCCATCGTTCAACGCTCGTGCAATCGGGCTTTCGACTGACTCGCGCGTGTCTTCGCGGACAGCCTGAAACACATTCTGTATGGGCTGCGCCAGCGCGTCCTGCTCAGTCCATCCCGTCAGCGACATGGCAACCGGGTTGATGAACGTCACATGACCATCGGCGTCGGTAGCGATCACCGCATCGCCAATGCTGCGCAAGGTCACGCGCAACTGCTCGCGCTGCTTGGTGAGCGCTTGCTGGGTGCGCTTCAGTTCGGTGATATCCAGCAGCAGGCTGACCGCCTGTTGAACGTTCCCTTTGTCGTCGAAGATCGGGCGCGCCTTAATGTACGCCCAGCGTTCTTCACCGGTGTGTTTCACCCGATAGCGCAGCACCGCTTCGGGATAGCGCATTCCAAGCAGCGCCAGCCGCGGCGGCAGGCTGCCCAACGGGAAAGGTTCACCTAGTTCATCGAAGAATTCGAAACGCGACACGATCTCTTCCGGCGGCGTGCTGAGCACAACATCGCTCGAAGCGTAACCCATGAGCCGCGCGGCTTCGTGATTGGCGTAGATCATCTTGCCGTGTTGATCCTGAACCAACACGCCGTTCGCCATATCCCGTACGTACAGCTCAAGCTGGTCATGCGACTGCTGAACCGCCTTCATCGTCTGTTCATTACGCCGGTGAACCAAGCCGAGGATGGTCACGACGATGGCGAAGAAGAGGAAGCGCAGAAAGTCGACCTGCTCGATAGCCGTCGACTCAATACGATACAGGAAGAAGCGATTGACCAGAAGAATGGACAACAACGACGCCAGCAGACCCGGACCAAAGCCGGCGTACCACGCGACCAGCATGACTGCGCCAAAGAACAACAGGAAAGGATATGTCTCGAACAGCGTGGGACACAGAAGCGACACAACAAACGCGACCGCGACCGCGACCAGCGCGAAGCCGTAATCAATCAATAATTGGCGCGCCCATTTCGGCTCTTTCACACGCACAAGCCTTATCATGCCGGGATCGGACAATAAAGATGTTTATTATATACGGATTGCCGCGACTTGGAAAATCCATCCCGCTTTTCAGCCCGTGCGCCGCCCTGTTCGCCATTATCCGGCTCGTATCTCCGCGTATCGCTGTCGCGTCAGCCGCTCCGGTGTCCTCATGGGATGAGTCAAATCCTGACCACGATATCGTCGTGAAGCCTCGTCGATTGCACGCGGAATTCTGAACATAATCCGGTTATTCGGGTTATATAGAGAGACGTTTCTCACTACCGTAGCCGGAGGCGGTCTGGTTGCCGATGAGCAAAGCGCTTCTCTCAATCATCTGGGCGGGACACCTCGCCGCCGCGCGGCTGCGCTGGGGATGGCGGGCGCGGATCACGATTATCGCCGGTGTCCTGCTAACGACGATCATCGGCGCGATGGTTCCGCTGTATACCACGCTCGTAGCGCAGGTCGGTATGGTGCAGCGGATCGACGCGCAGCCCGCCGGCGCTGCCAACATTGACAGCCGGGTTGGGCAAGGCACAAACCAGGCAAGCCTGGAACCGCTGTGGAGCACGCTCGATGACGGCGTGCGTGCTGCCGCGCATACCGCACTTGATCCGGTCAGCGCGGCGTGGCTCGACCAGATCGTCACATGGAGCGAATCGTCGCCGGCGTTCGTCAGCCACGACGGGATTGAGGTCGAGAACCTGCAACTGCGGGCTGCCTATTTTGAAGACTGGCAGAATCACGCCCGGCTGGTTGACGGCGGGCTGGAAGCCACGACCGATGCCGGTGCGGCGGGCGTCATTTCGCAGGAACTGGCAGACCGCTTCGGCTGGTCGGTGGGCGATATCCTCACGCTCGATCAACGCGGATGGGAGACAAGCCAGCCATTCACGGTGGAAATCACCGGCATCGCCGCGCCGGACGATACCCGCGCTTCGTACTGGATGTCGCCATCGCCGCTGCGGGTGGAAAACACCAACGGCATCAAAGCCGACATACTGCTCGACCGCGCCACGTTCCTGCGGGTGGTCGGCGCGTACATGCCGCAGACTCGCTCGGCATTCGGCTGGCGCTTCCTGTTCAATCATGACGAACTACCATTCGGGCGGATTCCGCAGGCGGTCGAGCAGCTCCGCGCATTTGAAGCCGAACTAACGCGTATGATCAAGTCCGATCAACAGCTTTCGCTCATCTTCACGACCGACCTGCCGAAGATTTTGACGGCTTACGCCGGCGAAGTCTCGCTGCTGAACGCGCCGTTCGGCACGCTCATGCTGCAGGTCGGCGGGCTGGCGCTGTTCTTCCTGCTGATCACGGCAGCGCTGGCGCAGCGCAGTGAACGCCGTGAGATTGCCATGCTCAAGCAGCGCGGCGCGCTCGACCGCCAGATCATCCTGCTGCACGGAATCGAAGCCCTGATCATCAGCGCAGCAGCCGCGCTGGTCGCGCCGTTCATCGCCCGGCAGGCATTGATCGCCTTCGCGCCGCTGCTAGCGGAGAACGAGCACATCACGCTCGAACTGACCGCACAGCCGTTCATTTATACGTGCGCGGCAGGCATCCTCGCCGTGATCGTCCTGCTCATTACGCTGCGCCCGGTGCTCCGGCTGCCGCTCAGCAGCGCGGGCGGGAGCCGGGTGCGCGAGGCACACCAAAGCTGGTGGCAGCGAACGTATCTCGACCTGCTGCTGCTGGTCGTGGGCAGCGCCGCGCTGTTTCGCCTGCTGGCAACGGATTCGCCGTTCGCGCAGTCGCTGCTCGGCGGCATCCATGCCGACCCGCTGCTGCTGATCGCTCCCGCGCTGCTGTTCGTCGCATTGGGGAGCGTCACGCTGCGCCTGTTCCCGTTGATGACCTCCGCGCTCGCCCAACTGTTCGCCGGGCGGCGCGGGATCGAGGGCGTACTGGCGGCGTGGTCGGTCAGCCGTGACCCAGCACACTATTCGCGCATCGCGTTCCTGCTGGCGCTGGCGATTGGCGTCGGCTGGTTCGCAACCAGCTTTCAGGCGACCCTAACACAGAGCTATGCCGATCAGGCGAGCTACCGCGTCGGCGCAGACGTACGGCTGATCGAGGACGACTCACCCCACCCTGCCAATGCAGAGAGCTTACGCCAGATGGACGGCGTTCACGCCGCGACAACTGCACTACGGCTCGACGACCTGAATTTTTCGCTGGATGGCTCGCACATGACGCCGGGGACGCTGCTGGCAGTTGACGGCGAATCGTTCGCCTCGACCGCTTACTGGCGTGAAGACCTGGGCGCGCTGGCGCTGCCGCCGTCACCCGACCTGCCGACGCCGGGTATCACGCTGCCGACCGGCACAACAAAACTCGGCGCCTGGCTGCGGCTGAATGAAATGCAGCTCAATGTACAGACCGGCGAACTCAGCGAGGGATTCCCGCTGATCGCCAGCCTGTACAGCGACCTGCAGACCGTTGCCCGCGTCCGTGACGCCAGCGGCGCGTTCCAGCAGATGTATCTGACGCCGATCCGCATCGAAGGCGTGGAAAATACCGACGACCTCTCGCGGTTCGTCTACATGGACAACCCCTTCGCGCCCGACGAGATGGAGCAGGCAGAGCGCGACCGGCTGAGCGCCGCGCTCGAAGGCGTGAGCGGCTGGGTTTATCTCGAAGGCGATATCGACCCGGCAATGACCGGGGAACTCCAAATCGACATGCTGTACTGGAACACCGATCTCAGCGAGGCGCGCTATGCCAGCGTGTGGCGGCGGGTGACGGTTGGCGGTCTGACGGCGTTCGATGCTACCGGAACCACGTTCACCGTCGACCCAAGCGTGCGCGAGGACTGGTCGTTCGTGCTCGACAACACCTCAATCGCGGACGGCGAAGCGGAATTGACCGCCACCGACAAAGGCGCGGGCTGGCAAATCACCTGGACACAGCGGCAGGATCGAACTACGCTGAGCATTGGACTGTCTCCCGACGCGCCACCTGTTCCGGCGGTGGTCAGCAGCGCTTTCGCGCGGGAGAACGCGCTCGATTCGGGGGCGACGTTCGACCTGTACATCGACAGCCGCCCGGCGACCTTCGTCGTGGCGGGGACAACCGATTATTTCCCAACCCTCTACGCCGACCAAGCGCCGTTCGCCGTCGCCGACCGGGACGCGCTGCTCTACGCCCTCAACCGCCGCCCCGCCAGCGCCTTCACTGTCAACGAGACGTTGATCGCGCTGGGCGCGGGCGCAGACGCGCAAGCCTGGGTTCAGGAAAATCTGCCTGCCAGCCAGAATGTGCTGACGACCACCGACGTGCTGGAAAGTTTGCGCGGGGATGTGCTGGCACTCGGTCTCAGCCACCTGCTGCTGATCGGGTTTATCATCGCGCTGATCCTGAGCGTGGTCAGCCTGTTCGTGTACATGGCGCTCAACGCTCAGAGCCGCCGCGACCAGTTCGCCGTGCTGCGGGCGCTGGGCTTGTCGTCCGGGCGAATCGCGCTCAGCGTGACACTCGAACAACTCGTCCTGTTCATCGTGGCGGTTGTGCTCGGCGGCGTGATGGGTGTGCTGCTGAGTGGGCAGGTGCTGCCGTCGCTCGCGATCAGCGGGGGCGGCAGCGCGATCACGCCGCCGTTCCTCGTCCGGCTGGAGCCGACCGCCCTGCGGCAGTACGTCTCGGTGCTGGCGGCGCTGCTGATCCTGGTGCTGATCGCCAGCACAATCCTGATCCGGCGGCTGTCGTTGGGTCAGGCGCTGCGCTACCAGGAGGAATAGCCGATGCCGCTGTCGTTCATCCTCAACCGTATGTGGCGGGCGCGCCGCGAAATGCTGATCCTGCTGGCGGCGCTCAGCCTGGTGACCGGATTTCTGGCGCTCGGTCCGCTCTACCTGCGCACGCTGGGCGAATCGGCGCTGCGCTACGCAATCGCCAACGCCAGTCCGCGCGAGCTTACGCTGAGCCTGACCAGCCCCCGTCCGTTCGACCTCTCCGACCGCCCGATTGTCGCCCGGGAACTCGGTGAAGTCGCGTCCGGGGTCGAAGCGCTGGCGACGCTGAACGGTTTGATCTGCAATCAGCAGACGCCCGATCTGTGCTTCGGCGACGACAACCCCAGCGCATACATGCCGCTCGCCTATATCCCCGCCGCCTACGAGCGGCTGACCGAACGCTTCGCGCTGGTGGACGGCGCGTTCCCGGCGGGCGCGAATCAGGCAGCGATCACGCCCAAGACCGCCGCGCAGTCGCGGCTCGCCATCGGCGATACGATTACCTTCTACCCGAATACCCCGAAAGCCCTGACTATCGAGATCGTCGGCATCCTTGATCCGGTACAGCGGGACGACCGTTTCTGGCTCTACCAGACGCCAATCATCGACGGTCAGGTCACCGATGTGACCGAGAATTTCCAGCGCTTTGACATGGGCGTGATCATGACCGAGTCCGCCTATGCCGAGCAGGTCGCGCCGATCGCGCCGTTCGGTACGCGCTACGAATGGTATATCGAGACGAACACCGACGCGCTGCGCGCCGCCGGGCTGAACACGCTGACGGCAGCGCTCGCCAACATCGAGCGGCACTTCCGGCTGGACGATCCCGACCTGCGCGTCGCAGGTGGCTTGCCGTCGCTGCTTGACCAGTTCCAGACCGACCTGCTGGCGGTCGAAGGCACGGTGATCCTGTTCGCGGTCGGCGTGCTGCTGCTCCTCATCTACCAGTTGATGACGACGACCGCCCTGCTGCTCGAACGGCAGACCGTCGAATGGTCGTCGATCAACAGCCGAGGCGGCAGCAGCGAGCAGTTGATCGTCATGCAGGCGATCACGATGGCGATCCTCGCGGCGGCGGCGTTCGCGGTTGGCATCCCGGCAGCCGCCGGCATCGCGATCTTTGTCGCGCGCTTCAGCCCACTGAGCGCGACTCTCGGCGACGGCATCGCCGTCGCCACCATCCCCGCGGAAAGTATCACCCTGAGCGCGGTCGCGGCGGTCGTCGCCGTCATCGCGCTGACGATCCCGGCAGTCCCGGCGGCGCGCGCCAGCATCCTGCACCTGCGCCAGTCGA
>JADLHH010000316.1 GCA_020848855.1 Anaerolineae bacterium
GAAGCCGCTTCATGAAGCGGTCGACCTGACCCTCAGTGTCGACGATACGCTGTTCGCCGGTGTAGAACGGGTGGCACGCCGAGCAGATATCGGTGCGAATTTCCGGGACGGTCGCCCCGGTCTTCCAAGTATTGCCGCAGGCGCAGACGACAGTCGCTTCAGGATACCAGGTCGGGTGAACTTTTTCCTTCATGTTTTCCTCTGTCCGCGCACGGTCTGTCCGTGCGCTCTATCAGGAGTTAGGTTTACTGCTGCTCTGCCGGTTCCGGCTTGGCAGGCAGTTCGGGATACACGCTAATCTGCTTGCGCCCCGGCTTGCCGCGCAGCTTTTCGAAGACAACGTAGCCCTCGATCTTGGAAAAGATGGTGTAATCCTTGCCGAGACCGACGTTTTCGCCGGGATGGAACTTCGTCCCATGCTGGCGCACGATGATGTTGCCGGGGACGACCAGTTCGCCGCCGTAGCGTTTCACGCCCAGGCGCTGCGAATTGCTGTCACGACCGTTGCGGCTCGAACCGCCACCTTTTTTGTGTGCCATTTTCTATCCTATACCTTGATGTCGTCGATCCGCAGGCGAGTGTAGTACTGGCGATGCCCACGCATCTTGCGGGTTTTGGTGCGCTGACGGTACTTGAAGACGAGGACTTTCGGTGCGCGGTACTGGTCCACGACCGTCGCGGAGACGGTTGCGCCGCTGATGCTGGGCTGACCGATGACGGTGTTATCGCCATCGCCGACGAGCAGCACCTCGGTCAGCTCGACCTTTTCGTCGATTGTCTGCGGGATGCGTTCAACGTCGACGATTTTGCCGACTTCGGCGCGGAACTGTTTTCCGCCTGCGACACGAACAATTGCGTACATGGATTGCTCCAATTCTCTCTTACCACCGCTGCGTCTGGCGGGGCAGGGTCAGCGGGGAAAATTGGCGAGACAAGAATGCCTATTCTAGTCGCAGGCAAGGGGAACGTCAATGCTCGATTACCGAATGAACATGGCGTCGCCGAAGGAGAAGAAGCGGTAGCCCTCGCGCCTGGCGGTCTCGTAGGCGTTCATGACGCGCTCGCGCCCGGCGAACGCGCTGATCATCATGAGCAGCGTCGATTTCGGCAGGTGGAAATTGGTGATCATGGCGTCGACCACGCGCCAGCGGTAGCCGGGGTAGATGAACAGGTCGGTGTCGCGCTCGAAGGCGATTACCGGACGCCAGGGACAGGCTTCGAGCGGCGCGTCGGGATGAGCGGGGTCGCCGCCTTCGCTGAGGATGCCGGCGGTTTCGAGCGTGCGCGCGACGGTCGTGCCGGCGGCAATGATGCGCCCGCCCGCCAGCTTCGCCTCGTTGATGATTCTGGCGTCGGTGGCGGAAAGCCGCGCCTGCTCGCTGTGAATCTGGTACTGCTCGATGTTCTCCACCTTGACCGGCTGGAACGTGCCCAAGCCGATATGCAGCGTTACCTGGGCGAAGATGACGCCTTTGGCGCGCAGGGCATGGAGCAGTTCGGGCGTGAAATGCAGGCTGGCGGTCGGCGCGGCTGCCGAGCCTTCCTGCTGCCCGAACACGGTCTGGTAGCGCTCCGGGTCTTCGAGGCGAGTGTGAATGTACGGCGGCAGCGGCATCTCGCCAAGCCTGCCGAGCCAGTCGTTAATCGGCTGGTTGAAGCGGACGATGCGCTCGCTCTCGTGCAGCACGTCGGTGATTTCGGCGCTGATGCCGGTGTCGCCAAAGACCAGCTTCGTGCCCGCCAGCACGCGGCGCCCGCCGACCAGCGCCTGCCAGCGGGTTTCATCCATCTGGCGAAGCAGCAACACTTCCACGCCGCCGCCAGAATCGGCTTTGGTCGCGTGCAGGCGTGCCGGGATGACGCGGGTGTAGTTGAGCACCAACACGTCGCCGGGGTCGATCAGGTCGAGGATGTCGCGAAAAACGCGATGCTCAATCGCGCCGGTTTGGCGGTCGAGCAGCATCAGCCGGGACGAGTCGCGTGGGTCTGCCGGGGTCTGCGCGATAAACGACTCCGGCAAGTCATAATCGAAATCGCTGAGTTTCATGGACGATTGATCCAGCGGATGACGAGATTCAGGACAACGGTCAGCACGATGCTGAGCAGGATCGAGGCGAGGATCGGCACGACGCACGAGAAGCCCTGACCCTCGATGCGGAGCGTGCCAGGGAAGCCCTCGAACGAACGCCCGAACAGCACCAGCAAGCCGCCGATCACGACGATGACGATGCCCACCGCCAGCAGGATTTTGCCGAGGGACTGATAATCCATCACGCGCTCCACGCTCAGAACAGGGGATTCTGGTCGGGGGGTTCACCGTTGCCGTTGAACGGATAGCCCATGTGCTCGTAGGCGCGCAGTGTGGCGACGCGCCCGCGCGGCGTGCGCTTGAGGAAGCCAAGCTGCATCAGGTACGGCTCGTACACGTCCTCGATGGTTGAGCTGTCCTCGCTGATCGAGGCGGCGATGGTCGGCAGCCCGACGGGTCCGCCCTCGTAATTGAGGATGATCGTTTTGAGGATGCGGCGGTCGATGTCGTCCAGCCCCAGATAGTCAATGCCCATCAGTTCGAGCGATTCGCCAGCGACGGGACCGGTGATCACGCCCTCGGCGCGGGTTTGCGCATAGTCACGGGTGCGCCGAAGCAGGCGCAGCCCGACGCGCGGCGTCCCACGCGAACGGCTGGCGATCTCGGACAAGCCTTCCCGCTTGATCTCGATCCTGAGCATGGTGGCGGCGCGGTCGATGATGTGCTCCATCGCCGCTTCGTCGTAGAAGTCGAGCCGGAAGCGCGCGCCGAATCGGTCGCGCAGCGGACCCGCCAGCAGGGCAAGCTGGGTTGTCGCGCCGATCACCGTGAAGCGCGGCAGGTTGAGGCGCATGTTCTTCGCCGCCGGTCCCTTGCCGATCACGATGTCGAGCGCGAAGTCTTCCATCGCCGGGTAGAGGACTTCCTCGACGGCGCGCCCCAGCCGGTGAATTTCGTCGATGAACAGCACATCGCCCAGCTTCATGTGCGTCAGGATGGCGGCGAGGTCGCCGGAGCGTTCAATCGTAGGACCCGCCGTGATGTGAATATTCGCGCCCATCTCATTGGCGATGACGTGCGCCAGCGAGGTCTTGCCCAAACCGGGCGGACCGTAAAACAGGATGTGATCGACCGGCTCGTTACGCCCCTTCGCCGCTTCGACAATGATCTTAAGCTGCTCGCGCACGCTATCCTGCCCGATGAGTTCGTGCAATGTTTTGGGACGCAGAGCGATATTTTCGCGTTCGTCACGGCGGGGCTTGCCGCTGACCAGGCGTCCGTCGTCGTCGGACATTCATGGCTCCAAAGTGGGAATTATGTTCTATAGCTTAAGTATAGCCGACGCGAAGCCCCTGAACAAGCGGGCATTGGGCGCGGGGAACCGGGCGCGATAGATTTGCGAGGTCATGCGACCACAATACTCCCGATATTTGTCATTGCGGAGGCTTTGACAGCGGGGCGGGTGACCGCGTACAATCGGCTCGGCTTTTGAAGGGGGAATGGGCATGACTGATCAACTTCACGTTTCGCAGCATCCGCTGGTTCGGCATAAGCTGAGCGTGCTGCGCGACGAAAACACCGACCACCGCAGTTTCCGGGAACTGATGCGCGAACTGGCGCTGCTGCTGATCTACGAGGCGACGCTTGATCTCAAGCTGACCGAGCGCGAGGTGAAGACGCCGATGGGCATGGCGCGGGGCTACAAGAACGAGGAAGCCATCGGCTTGGTTCCGGTGCTGCGCGCCGGACTGGGCATGGTCGAGGGGGCGCTGATGCTGCTGCCGAGCGCCCAGGTGTGGCACATCGGCTTGTACCGCGACGAGCGCACCCTGCGCCCGGTCGAATATTACAACCGCCTGCCCAAAGAACCGACTGTGCAGGTATGTCTGGTGCTCGACCCAATGCTGGCGACTGGCGGCTCGGCGGCGGCGACGATTGATATCCTCAAGCGCTGGGGTGTCGCCCGTGTCAAGTA
>JADLHH010000317.1 GCA_020848855.1 Anaerolineae bacterium
AGGCGTTGTCATCGTTCTGTGCCGCCGCAGGGAAAAATCCGAGGATCAAAAGCAGGGGGGCGAGAGCAAATGCCAGGGTTTTTCGCATCACTATCTCCTTCAAACGGGTACTGCTATACTACAATACGTTGCCTTGCTTCGTGGTACTGACTCAGACAGGAATCGACCATGCTCACTCCATCTGGCTGCCGGGTACGACAGGGGCGTCTGCGGCAGGCGCTCGGCGCTCAGGGTATCGATGCAGCCGTGATCAGTGATCCGCATGAGATATATTACTTTTCCGGGCTGCTCCTGCCAACGACTCCATTCGCGCCGCCCGCGCTGCTCTGGATCGACGCTAACGAAACGTGGATCATCGCGGCGGCAGGTTTCACTGCGCCGGCGGTTGATGAGACGCTGTCGTATGCCGGCAGCGAGGGCAGCACCGTCAGCCCCGACCAGATGCGTCTGCTCAACGCCATCGCCGCGCTGCGCCTCAGCGACGTGCGGGCGCGGCGGCTGGGCTGGCAAGCCGACGCGCTGCCGCGTCTCCTCGGCACAACCATCGACTCGGCGGTGCATCCGGTCGAGTGGGTCGCCATTGACGATCTGGTCAATATGATGGAGCGCCGCAAAGACCCCGACGAGATCGAATTAATCCGCCGCTCCGTCGCCGTCGATCTGGCGGCGTACCGGGCGGCATCGGCAGCAATCCAGCCGGGCGTCAACGAGCTGGACGTGCTGGCTGCCGGGCAGCGTGCCGCCATGCGCGAAGCGGGCGAGGTCGTGTGGCACGGCGGCGATTACCAGAGCGGCAAGGGCGGCGGCTGGGCGCGCGACCGTCAAGCCGAAGCGGGCGAACTCTACATCATCGACGCGCAGACCTGTTATCGCGGCTACTGGTCGGACTTGTCGCGGGCGTACATCGTCGGCGATACCATTACCGACCTGCAGCAGTCGGTATTTGACCACATCCAATCAATCCACGACCGTGTGCCGGAACTGCTCAAGCCGGGCATGGACGGCACGGTGCTGTGGCAGTTCGTCGATGCCATGATCCGTGAGCATCCGGCGCTGGCGGACACCGGACTGACGCACCACGCCGGTCACAACATCGGCTTACGCGCCCACGAACTGCCCGACCTTAACCCGGAGCGCGGCGGTATGTTCGAGGTCGGCAACGTGGTCACGGTCGAGCCGGGGGCGTATGTTGAAGGCTTGCGCGGCGGCATCCGCCTCGAAAATATGTACCTGATCACCGAAAGCGGTGCTGAAAACCTGTCGGTCTATCCCATGAGCCTGCGCTGAGGTAGACTGTGTCTGATCGCCGCCCTTTAGTCGACAACCGTATGAAGCTTCGAACCCTGTTAATCGTCTTTGCGCTGGCGCTGTGCGTCGGCGTGATGCCCGCCGCCGCCGATGACCCGCCAATTTCGCCGTTCGTGGCAACCGCCTACCGGACGGTCAACGTCTTCACCGGACCGGGCATCACCTATTTGCAGCTTGGCAGCATCCGGGCGGGTATCCCGCTGACCATCGTCGAGCGCAACAGCGTCGGCACGTGGGTTCACGTGCAGCGGGCACGCGACGACGGCACGCTGATCGACGACGGCTGGATCATCAGCGGCTACCTGAATTTCGACATCGCTCTGCATTTCAGCGACGTGCCCGTTTCGCCGCTGCCGGACGCCGACGCCGATTCGGACATGTCGCAGCTTCACGATCTGTATCTCGTGCCGGTCATTCCGACCATCAGCGACGCCATGCGCGAAGTCTACCGGCGCGGGCGCGACGAGCTTCGCAACTACAGCCACGTCGTCACCAAGGTTGGCGACAGCATCACCGCCGACGACCTGTATCTCGCGCCGCTGAGCCGCAACAACAACGTGCTGGGTCCTTACGATTATCTGGGCGACGCCATGCTCTATTTTGGCGCGTCGACGACCGTGCCGAGCGTGGCAGCGCAGGTCGGCATGACGACTTACACGCTGTTCGACGCCGGTTGGGCGCCGGATGACCTGTGCGAGCCGCGCGAAACCCCGCTCGACTGCGAGTATCGCCGCAAGCGACCGAGCGCCAGCTTCATCATGTTCGGTCCCAACGACCTGCTGCGCATGGACGATCAGCACTTCGACGAGCAGATGCGCAAGGTCGTCCAGACGACGCTCGATCACGGCATTATTCCGGTGCTGTCGACTTTCAGCTACGATCCCGGTATGGGGCTGTGGCTCCAGTCGGTCAACTTCAATCGGCGGCTGGTGGGGATTGCCGCCGACTACCAGGTGCCGATCATCAACCTGTGGCTGGCGGCGCGTCCGCTGCCGGAATATGGTCTCGAAATCGACCACATCCACATGAAACACTGGGGGGCGTATTCGCTCAACCTGACTCGCGGCTCGCCCGCCTTTTCCGGCGCGGCGCTGCGTAACCTGCTCACGCTTCGAATGTTGGACGAAATTCGTCGGACGGTGATCCTTGATCCAAATGCAGTGGGTTAACCCTATGCTTCCCGGCGGCAAACACGTTCTCCGGCTGTTCGTGCTTGGGCTGCTGGTATTGGCTGCCTGCTCGTCTTCGAGCGGGGGTGACCCGGCGAAGACCGTCGAGCAGTACCTGACGGCGAAGGTCGCCAGCGACGAATCGGCGCTGCGTGGGCTGTTGTGCAGCGAGATGGAAGCCAATCTGCCGATTGAAGCGTCGTCGTTCGCCGGGCTGGACGCCAGGCTCGACGGGATGACGTGCCAGCGCCGGGGCGACAGCGATGTCGTCACCTGCACCGGCAAGATCGTCGCCACTTATGGCACGGAGGAGACCGACTTCCCGCTCTCGTCCTACCGCGTCGTGCAGGAAGACGGCGAGTGGAAATGGTGTGGGGAAAACTGATGCGCCGCCTGCTCACGCGCGAAAACGGGTACGCGCTGGCGTTGTGCCTGATCCTGCTGCTGGTGATCGTCGTCACGAGCGACACCGCGCCGCAGTGGATTTACCAGGGCTTTTGAGCCGGAGCATTCGCCGTGACGTTTGACCTCGCCACGATTCTGATCTTCGTCGTCGGTGCGCTGGTGTACGCCGCCGTGCTGCCGAAGCGCTGGCGCGGCTGGGCGCTGCTGGTCGGCAGTGTCATCCTGATCTATCGCTTGCAGCCGCCGCTGCCGATCCGCTACAGCGACTTCATCCTGCCGACGGCGACCCTCGTGCTGACGGTCGCCGGCTGGTGGATGACGCGCGACCAGTCTGTTGATACTGCCCGCGACGACCGCGTCACCTTCTGCGTGATCGTCGCGCTGGTGGTCGGCATGTCGCTGATGCGCTTCATCGACGCCGACTACCGCCTGACCGCCTCGCGCCCGCCCGAACCGCTGCTGGTGATCGTGTCGCTGGCGCTGGTGGCGGCGATTGTTCTGGGCGCGTCGCTGCTGGTGGCGCGCATCACCACGCCGGACAACCAGCCGCGTGTGCAGCGCCGGACGCTCTGGCTCATGATGCTGCTGATCCTGGTGCTGTTCGTCGCCCTCAAGAGCGCGCCGCTGGCGACCGAAGTCGCCCGGCTGTGGCGCGGCGGCACGGGGCAGGATATCGCGCTGGCGAGCTTCATCGACCTCAACTGGCTGGGCTTCTCCTACGTCGCCTTCCGCCTGATCCACACCCTGCGCGACCGCCAGACCGGGCTGCTGCCCGCGCTTTCCCTGCGCGAATACGTCACCTATGTGATCTTCGCGCCTGCCTACACCGCCGGACCGATTGACCGCGCCGAGCGCTTCGCCGAAGATTTCCGCGCGCTGCCGGAGAAAGTCGGGCTGGATGGTGCGCGCTTCACCGACGGCTTCACCCGCATCAGCATCGGCATCTTCAAGAAATTCGTGATCGCCGACACGCTGGCGATGGGCGCGGCGCTCACTCCGGCGAACGCCGCGCAGACCGATTCCGCGCTCGGCATGTGGCTGCTGCTCTACGGCTATGCTCTGCGCCTGTACTTCGACTTCAGCGGCTACAGCGATGTTGCCATCGGCATCGGCATCCTGTTCGGCATCCGGCTGCCGGAGAACTTCGACCGCCCGTACCTGCGCCAGAATATCACCGTTTTCTGGCAGAGCTGGCACATGACGCTGAGCAGCTGGGCGCGCTTCTACATCTTCTCGCCGCTGTCGCGCTGGCTGCTTTCGCGCAAGCCCAAGCCGTCGCCGACGCTGATTGTGCTGGCGACCCAGACGGCGACGATGGTCACCATCGGCATGTGGCACGGCGTCTCGCTCAATTTCCTGATCTGGGGCATCTGGCACGGCGTCGGGCTGTTCGTGCATAAGAAGTGGACGGATCGCACCCGCAAGTGGTATCGCGGGCTGAACGACAAGCCGGCGCAGAAGCGGGCGTGGACGCTGGTCGGCTGGTTCGTGACGTTCCATTACGTCGTGCTGGGCTGGGTGTGGTTCGCGCTGCCGGAAGTCGGGCAGTCGCTCCACGTCCTCGGCGGCTTGTTTGGGATTGGGCTGTGATGGGTTGGCGCTTTCTGCTTCGTGTTGTCATCAAGGCGGCGGTGCTGTTCGTGGTCGCCAACCTTGTCTTTGCGCTGCTTGATCCGGTCGAGGCGCTTGGTCGCGTCTCGCTGTACAACGTCGTGCTGCCGGGACGCGAGCGCCTGCCGTATGGCGAAAACCCGTCCGAATCCTACAACCTGAGCCTGTACAGCGTCCCGGCGATGTTCTCGTCGCACGTCGTCTCGCGCCCGAAGCCCGCCGACGAATACCGCGTCCTGCTGATCGGCGACTCATCGACGTGGGGCTGGCTGCTCGAAAACCGCGACGCCTACGCCGCCAATATCAACGCCGCCAACCGGACGGCTGCCGACGGGCGGCGCATCGTCGCCTACAACCTCGGCTACCCGATCATGTCGCTGACCAAAGACCTGATGCTGCTCAATTACGCCATGCACTACCAGCCGGATCAGATCGTCTGGCTGGTGACGCTGGCGTCGTTCCCGCGCGACAAGCAGTTGTTCCCGCCGATTGTGCAGAACAACGCCGCCCGCGTCCACGACCTGATCGCCCGCTACGAGTTGCAGCTTGACCCCGACGACAGCCGTCTCGTCACGCCGGATTTCTTCGGCAGGACGATCATCGGGCAGCGGCGGGCGCTGGCGGACTGGCTGCGCCTGCAAACCTACGGCTTGTCGTGGGCGGCGACCGGCGTCGATCAGGC
>JADLHH010000318.1 GCA_020848855.1 Anaerolineae bacterium
AAGCTTTATTTCGTGTCACGACAACAGAACATTTTTCAGGCACAGGCGCGATATATCGTGCCCCTACGCCATTTACCGAGTGTCGATTTGAGAGAATAGACTAGCGCAGAGTATAGAAATCCGCCCCTTATTTGTCAACAATTTCACAATGTCCGCGCGCCGTCTGCGGCAATCTGCGTCCAGCGCGACTGACACGGGATTCCCGACAGCGCGTAGACCGCGTGCATCGCCACCGCCACCCGCTGCGCGACCGATTCCCCGGCGCAGACCGCGCACAGCGTCGGACCTGCTCCACTGATCACCCAGCCGAGCGCTCCGGCAGCCTTCGCCGCCGAGCGAATCTCCGTCAGCAGGGGCATGAGCGACTGCCGCGCCGGTTCGATCACACAGTCGCTTTCCATCGCCGCCGCCATCGATTCCAGGTCACCCCGATGAATACTATCGATAAGACGAGCAGCGCCCGCCGTTTGTGACACCATCGTCCGCAGTGAAACGGTCGGCGGCAGCGCTTCGCGCGCCAGCTTGGTCGGCACTTCGACCGCCGGCGTTACCAGCGCGAAGTAAAGATGGTCGGGAATCGGAAGCTGGACGATCTGGCTGGCATGGATGCCGCAGACCAGCGTGATGCCGCCGAACAGGCACGGCGCGACGTTATCGGCGTGGCGACCGCTCGCCAGCTCCTCACCGTCGAGGCACGCCGGGAGCAGTTCACCCTTGCTCAGCGGCGAGCCGAGCAGCGCATTGACCACCACCGCCCCGCCAACCGCGCTGGCGGCGCTGCTGCCCAAGCCGCTCGCCGGCGGCAGCCCCTTGTGGATCGTCAGCTTCACGCCGCGCGTTTCGCCCAGCACCCGCAGCACGCTCAGCGCCGAGACGCCCGCCGTGTTCTTCGCCGCCTCGCGCGGGAGCTTGCCGCCGTCGCCCTCGATGGCGATAGTTACGCCTGGCTCGTCGCACCATTCGGCGCGAATCGTATCGCCCAGGTCACGCAGCGCCGCCCCCACGATGTCGAAGCCAACGCCGAGATTAGCAATCGTGGCGGGCGCGAAGGCTTCGGCTGTTGCAATCGGGTTGTCCATGTTATCCTTGGGCGATTATCTGCCACCGCGTCGTCATCATCAGGCGAAGCCAGCAATTCGAAAGGGTCGTCGTGCTCATGAGCATCTTACAGTGTATCAACTGCGCCCGCCAATACCCAATCGACAGCGTAATCTATACCTGTGAAACCTGCGGCGGCTTGCTCGACGTCATCCACGAATTCGACCCGACGATCACCCGTGAAACCTTCGACAAGAGGCTGGGCACGCTCGAAAAGCCCTACAACAGCGGCGTCTGGCGTTACAAGGAACTGATCTACCCCGGCGTCGACGACAGCCTGATCGTCAGCCGCCCGGAAGGCAATACCAATCTGTACCACACGCCGCGCCTCGCGGAGTCCGTCGGCGTCAGGAACCTGTACCTGAAGCACGAGGGTGAGAACCCGACCGGATCGTTCAAGGATCGCGGCATGACCGGCGGCTTGACCCAGGCACGCGTGCTCGGCATGAAACGGGTTGCCTGCGCCTCGACCGGCAATACGTCGGCGTCACTGGCGGCATACGCAGCGTGGGCGGGGCTGCGCGGCATCGTCCTGTTCCAGAACAAGCAGATTGCGCTCGGCAAGCTGGCGCAGGCGGTTGCCTACGGCGCGACCTGCATCCGCATCGCCGCCGACTTCGACCGCAACCTCGAACTCGTCCGCCAGATGAGCGATCTCGGCATCTACGTGCTGAACTCAGTCAATCCCTTCCGGCTGGAGGGGCAGAAGAGGATCGTCATCGAGCTAATCCAGCAGCTTCGCTGGAACGCACCCGACTGGATTGTGCTGCCCGGTGGCAACCTCGGCAACACGTCGGCGTTCGGCAAGGCGCTGCACGAACTCTACGGCTTGGGGCTGATCGACCGCATCCCCAGCCTCGCCGTGATTCAGGCGGAAGCCGCGAACCCGCTGTACCAGGCATACCAGCGCAAATTCGAGTTGGTCGAGCCGGTACACGCCGAGACAGTCGCCACTGCCATCAAGATCGGCAATCCGGTCAACTACCCGAAAGCCGTGCGCTCGCTCCAGTGGACGGAAGGCGTCGTCGAACAGGTCAGCGATCAGGAAATCATGGACGCCAAAGCGTTGATCGACGCCACCGGCATTGGCTGCGAACCGGCGTCAGCCTGCTCACTGGCGGGCATCCGCAAGCTGGTCGCGTCGGGCGTGATCAAGTCCGGCGAGACGGTCGTCGGCGTGCTGACCGGGCATCTGCTCAAAGACCCGGAAG
Source organism: Anaerolineae bacterium (assembly GCA_020848855.1). The sequence goes on from JADLHH010000318.1 coordinate 2,310, forward strand.
CGACCATCGCCTATCACGAAGACCGGCTGGATGACATCGCGGCGCATTATCCCAACCGCGTCTACGACGCCGAGCCGTCCATCGACGCGATCCGCGCAATTCTCGACGCGCAGGAACTGGCGCAGGCGTGATCAAGGCGCGGGGGCGCACAGCCGTGCGCCCCTACAAGCCCCCAAATTCCGACCATTAGGTGAGTTCCGAGCGGTCGCCCAGGAAGTCGGTGATCGGTCCATCGTCCATGATCAGCGTACCCCGGTTGCGCAGCTCGTGGATCGACAGCGCCGCGAGCAGGAACATCAGCCGCCGCGAGCCGAGCGACAGGGTCTCCCAGCAGTAGCCACGCAGCGCGCACATCGTCAGCGCGATGTAGTATTCCGACCACGAGCCGTCACGAGCCAGACATTCGCGGGCAATTTCGCGCACGGCGCGGACGTGCTGCATCACGTCGTTGAGCGCCGGCACGCTGTCCGGCAGGTCTTTTTGCAGCGACGAAATATAGCGCAGCACCAGCCGCACCGAATACCAGTCGTCGCCGATCACCGGCATCACCACGCCGGTCAGCAGGCTCACTTCCAGCGACGCCCAGTCGAACAGCGTGTGACCGTTGCGCGTCATGGCGAAGTCGATCAGAAACGCGCTGCCGTTCGGTCCCACCAGAATGTTGCCCAGGTGCAGGTCGCCGTGAATCTTGCTGAGCGTGCCGTCCACGTAGCGGTCGAGCAGGTCGTCGTAGGCGTGCAGCGGGTTCGGCAGGCGCTCCGGCTTGCCGATGCCGGGGATCGTCTCGGCGTCGAGGTCGAAATCCGGCTCCAGCGCCTGCGCCCCGGCGAGCATGGCAGTCGCGCGCGTCTCCCACACGCGCCCGCCGATACGCTCGATCACTTCGCCGCGATAGTAGGCATCCTGCGCGAGACTCAGCCCGCGCACGCTGATCTTGTACGAGCGGCGGGCGGCTTCCGAGCCTTTGCCGATGGAGAGCTGGATCATGTTCTTGTCGCGATACACGCGCTGGACGGTGAAATTCTCGATCACGACCTGATCGCCGTATTCGAGCTTGTTCACGCGCGAGCGGCGCAGCGGGTCTTTGATCACGCTTGCCGTCGGTGACAATTCTTCTTCCGGCATGAAATCCAGCGTGAGCAGCGGCGGCAGCAGCCAGTCATATTCCGTCCACACCTGAAAACGGTACGGGCGATTCTGCTTCCACCACGTCTTGCCGAAATACGGGTACAGTTCGCGGCGCAGCCATTCGCCCAGGTTGTCGAGGTCCTGCGCCGCCTCGCGCAAATCCTGCGCGCTGCGGTTCATCCCGGCGATGAACGTGTACTTCAGCCCCGCCAAATCGGACGTCTCAGACGTGGTCGGCTTGTCTTCCAGCCGCGCCGTCAGCGGCGGCAGCGAGCTTTTGACGTGCGCCTCGTAGCGCTGGGCTTCGTCGAGGATCATGTCGGCGTTGTCGATCTTGACGACGACCGCCGCGTCTTCCATGCCGTCCGCCTGCACCGGCGTCACGACGAGGATCACCGCCGAGGTGTAGCCGCCGGTCAGCCGCCGGTCAACGCGAATCTGGCTGTAGCCGTAGAACATGCGCCGCAGGATGAACAGCGCCGGTTCCGGGAGCGTCAGCCCTTCCTGCACGAAATCGACCTTGATATAAGGCTGGGGCTGGCTCTGCTGGTGGCTCAGGGCTTTGCTGCGCGCGTCCTGCTTCAGTTCATCGATATCGACTTCCAGCCGCAGCAGAACGCGCACCGGAATGCTGTCGTTCTCGTCGAGGATGGCGATCAGCAGGTCGCGTTCGGTGATTTCCGGGTGTCCGTTTTCCAGCGCCAGGTCATTGGCGATTCCCAGCACGATGTCGGCGCGGGGGGTGTTGGGCATCCCCGCCCACAGCCGCTGGCGGTTGCCCTTCCCCGCCTTGCGCCGGATGGCATCGACGACGTATTCGGTCGTCAGCCCACGTTCTTCCAACAGGCTGACGGTCAGCCCGCCCTGAATGTCGAGCAAGCCGATGAACAGATGCTCCACGCCCATGTAGTAATGCTGCATCCGAAAGGATTCCTGCCGGGCGTTGATTAGAATGTCCTTGATGGCGATTTCGGGCATGGCTTATCCTTCCGGCTGGATGCGCAGCCAGGTACGCCCGACGCGGAACAACTGCGACGGAGCCAGCGGGAGCGTGCCGCTGACGCGCGCGTCTTCGTCCTGTTCTTCGACAAACGTGCCGTTCTTGCTGTTCAGGTCTTCCAGCAGCCAGCCGTCGTGGCTCCAGTGCAGCCGGGCGTGATAGCGCGAGGCGAAGGTGTCGTTGCGCAGGCACAGGTCGTTGTCGTCACGGCGTCCGAGCGTGATCGTCCATTCGTCCACCTCGAACGTGCCGTCGCCGTTGGCGGTCGAATACGACAGGACCAGCCCGTCCTCGACGCCGCTCATCACCATGATATCGATCTGAAGCTCGTCCACGCGCGCCTCCTGCTGCACCCTCCGTCCCAAGTATATCAAGCTTATTCGAATTCGCGGGCATTAACGCATTAAAGTGCTTGCTGCAAAGTGCTTGCCGAAACGCTTGCGTTCCGGCGCAAGTGATGCTATAGTGTGCCGTGTGTACGTTTACAAACGCATACCATAAGTCTCTTATCCAGAGCGGTGGAGGGATCGGCCCTTTGAAACCGCGGCAACCCCCGATCATCACGGGAAGGTGCCAAGTCCGGCAGGTTTAACTGGAAGATGAGAGCGGACATCTAGCCCATTGCCTAGATACGTACTCTACGAGACTTCCCGCCGGAAATTTCCGCCGGAAGTCTTTTTGTTTTACGGATAAGAGCGCCCGGCGCGATTGTTTGTGTGTGACAGGAGACACCGATGGCGGAGAATCTCGACTTCAATGCGTGGAGTGGTCTGTTCGACCCGGAGGACGCGGAGCAGGAACACGGCGGCAGCACGCGCGCCGTCCACAGCGGCACGAAGCGCACCAAGGGCTACAATTCGCTGACCACTCCGGTCGTGCAGACGGCTACCTATACGTTCCGCGATACCCAGGAATTGATCGACTTCATGGAGCGCAAAACCTGGGGCGACGGCGAAGACCGCGAAGAATACGGGCGCTACGGCAATCCGACCGTCAACGCGGTGGAGCGCAAGCTGGCGGCGCTCGATGGCGGCGACGATGCCATCCTATACTCGTCCGGCATGGCGGCGGTGACATCGCTGCTGCTGACCATCCTGCCGACCGGCGCGCACATCGTCATGACCGACGACTGTTATCGCCGCACGCGCCAGTTCTGTCAGACTATCCTCAAGCGGCTGGGCATCGAAACGTCGGTCGTGCCGATGGGTGATTACGCGGCGATGGAAGCCGCCATTATCCCCAAGCAGACACGCGTGATCATCTCCGAAAGCCCGACCAACCCGTACCTGCGCGTCGCCGACCTTGAAAAGACGGTCGATATCGCCCGGCGTCACCGCGTGATGACGATTATCGACAGCACTTTCGCCACACCGATCAACCAGCGGGCGCTGGAATGGGGCGTCGATTTCATCATTCACAGCGCGACCAAATATCTTTCCGGGCACAATGACATCCTCGCCGGGGTCGTCATCGGGCGCGGCAGTCGGATGCAAGCCGTCCGCGACGCGCGCGGCATCCTCGGCGGCGTGGTCGACCCGCACGCGGCGTATCTGCTGGATCGCGGGTTGAAGACGCTCGGCGTGCGCATGGGACAGCACAACGCCAACGCGCTCGCCGTCGCACGTTATCTGGAAGCGCACCCGGCAATCGAGCGCGTCTATTATCCGGGGCTGCCGTCGCACCCCGACCACAAAATCGCGCAGGAGCAGATGAGCGGCTTCGGCGGCGTAGTCACGTTCGAGGTCAAGGGCGATCTGAAAACGACCAGCACCTTCATCGACCGGCTGCACATCCCGTACATCGCGCCGAGCCTCGGCGGTGTCGAAAGCCTGATCGAGCAGCCGGCGATTGTGAGCTACTGGGATAAGACAAGCGAGGAGCGGAAGACGCTGGGAATCGGGGATAATCTGGTGCGCTTCGCCATCGGCATCGAAGACACCGACGATCTGCTCAAGGACTTGGAGCAGGCGCTGGAAGTGGTCGAGCCGCGCCGCAAGGTGTACAGCCTGCAGGATGTGTGGGAGTGGCGGTTTAGGCAGTAAACTGCCGCCCGACGCTCAAAGCATCGGGCTAGCAATTCAAGCCCGCTAAAGCGGGCTATCAGCTATTCAGCCGACCACAGTCGGCTTGATTTCTTAGCGGGAGGCTTTGAGCCTCCCGCACTTATTTCCCTACAGCTTCGCAATCACTGCCTGGGTGAATTCGGTCGTGCTGATGTACGGCGTGCCGCGCGCGATATCCGCCGTGCGCGCGCCGGACTCCAGCACCGTTTCGACCGCCGCCTCGACCGCTTTCGCTTCATCTTCAAGATGCAGACTGTAGCGCAGCAGCATCGCCGCGCTCAAAATCGAGCCGATCGGGTTCGCCTTGCCCTGCCCGGCAATATCCGGCGCGGAGCCATGCACCGGCTCGTACAAGCCGATGTTGCCCGAACCCAGCGACGCCGACGGCAACATCCCCAGCGACCCCGCCAGCACCGACGCCTCATCGCTGAGGATGTCGCCGAACATGTTGCTGGCGACCAGCACGTCGAAGCTCGCCGGGCGCGTCAGCAGGTGCATGGTGCAGGCGTCGACCAGCAGGTGTTCCAGCGCCACATCGGAATAATCCTCGTGAACGGTGACGACCGTGCGCCGCCACAGCCGCATCGACGCCAGCACGTTCGCTTTGTCGACCGACGTAAGCTTCTTGCGCCGCCCCTGCGCCGCGCGGAAGGCGATATGCGACACCCGCTCGACTTCCGCCACCGTGTATAGCTCGGTATCGTATGCCGTGTCGCCGTCGCCCTGCTCCTGCCGGGGACCAAAATAGCT
>JADLHH010000319.1 GCA_020848855.1 Anaerolineae bacterium
ACACAGCACCTGGATCACGCGCATGATCTCGCCGTCACGCCCGATCACCGGATCGAGCTTGCCTTCGAGCGCCATGCGGGTGTAGTCGCGGCTGTACTTCTCCAGCGTGCGGTAGCGGCTCTCCGCCTGCGGGTCGGTCACGCGCTGCCCGCCGCGCACGTCCTTGATGGCGTCGTAAACGCGGTCGCGGTTGATGCTGTTATCCGCCATGATCTTGGCGACGGCGGTATTGCGCTCGTTCAGGATCGCCAGGAAGATGTGCTCGGTCGAGATATACTCGTCGCGCAGGCGGTTGGCTTCCTCGTTGGCGAGGTCGATAATCCGCTTGACGCGCGGGGTGATAAATACCTGGTTGGCGCCGCCGCCGTAAATCGCCGCTTTCGGGCTGGCGCGCAGCACCTCGTCCAGACGCGAACGCATCGCCTCGACATCCACCGTCAGCCGTTCGAGAATCTGTGGGATGACACCGTCGGTCTGCTCAAGCAGGGCGAGCAGGATGTGCTCGGTATCCACCTGATTGTGACCGTAGCGCTGCAGAATCTCGTAGGCTCGTGCGGCGGCGTCTTGCGCGCGTTCGGTAAATCGCTCAAAACGCATCATGGTGAGTTGTACCTCGTTTCAACAGCGTGCCTTCTCAATTGTAGATCAGAAAAGGGGCGCTTTGTGAAAACAGAAAAGATGGGAAATCCCTCAGTTTCGCAGTATATCCCACAGACGTAAGATTAGCGTTGGTACTGCATGAGGAATTCCGGGCGGCTGTGGTGGTTATCTATTTGGACGCGGCGGCGGGGCGAAAAGTTCCGGTTTGGGCGAGATTGATAATCGATTTTTAACATTACTGCGGCGCGTCGTCCAGCGCCCGCACGACCGTTCGCACACCGTCGTGAGTGATGCCGAATTCCGCCAGTACGGGGGCGAGCGTCGTTTCCGGCGCGCGCAGCAGCGCCAGCAGCAGGTGTTCCGGCGCGACGGTCGCTGACTGAAGCGGCGCGGTCTCTTCGATGGCTCGCCGGATCGCCGCGGACGCCGCCGGGGCGATGAATACCTGCTGGAGCGCGGTCGGCTGCCCGGCTGTCGGCTGGTCGCGCAGGATGGCATCGAGCCGCGCCGCCAGCGCCGCCCGGTCGATTGCGAGCCGATCCAGGATGAGCGGGACGCGGCTGTCGGGCTGTTCCAACAGCGCCGTGAACAGATGGACGCTGCCGACTGTGCCGTGCGCGAACCGCCGCGCAACATGGTACGCGCCCGTGAGCACGCCTTTCGCCTGCTCGTCGAACTGCTGAACGTTCAGCATGATTTGCTCCTCGCCGCCGATTACATGCCCAGCGCCATCGCCGGGATGGGCGGCACATCCGGCGCGTACAGCCAGCCGTCGAAGAAGTCGCCCAACTCCTGACGGCTGACTTCGCTCGCCAGCGCGATGAAATCGGCGGTTCCGGCGCTGCCGTCTTTGTAGCGAGCGTACCACGTCCTCAGGATGTCGAAGAAGGCATCGTCGCCCACTTCCAGCCGCAGCGCGTGGAGCGCCAGCGCCCCGCGATAATACACGCCGTCGTTGAACAGGTCGTCGGCGGCGGGCGCGCCGGGCGGGACGATGCTGTCGTCGCCGGCGACGTAGTCGTAGATGTCGCTCACCCATGCAGCCAGCGCGTCGCTGCCCTGATCGTGCTCGATCCACAGCCCTTCGGCGTAGGTGGCGAAGCCCTCGTTCAGCCAGATGTTGTTCCAGTCGGCGACACTGACGCTGTTTCCATACCACTGGTGCGCCAGCTCATGGGCGATGGTGACTTCGCTTTCGTCGTAATCCGGCGCAATATTGTCCGTGCCGAAGATCGAGAGCGTCTGGGTTTCCAGCGCGGTGCCGGTCTCGGTGTTGAGCATGACCGCGCCGTACACGTCGAAGGGGTATGCGCCGAACAACGACTGGTAGAACGCCATCATCTCGTCCTGGCGGGCGAACAGGTCGCGCGTCGCCTGATCCACGCCGATCTCGAAGTAGTTGCGGATCGGCACGCTGCCCGCCGTGCCCGGCTCGGTCACGAGGTCGAACCGGGCGATGTTGATGGTCGTCAGGTAGCTCGCCATCGGCGAGGTGACCTCGCTGATGGTGGTGGTCGTGTCACCGTCATCGACCACATCGGTCACGACGCCGTTCATGGCGACGCCGTAGGGCTTGGGCACGGTCACGCGCAGCGTGTAGATCGCTTTGTCGAGCGGGTGGTCGTTGACCGGGTAGAAGTTCGCTGCGCCGTCCGGCTCGCTGATGACGAAGCTGCACGGGCAGCCGTCGCCTTCGTAAGCGACCCAGCCGGTCGGCACCGGGATGGCGACCGAGGTGATGGCTTCGGGCGCGCCCGCGTACTCGATTTCGACCGTGAACGCCGTGTGTTCGGCGAGCGGCTGCGCGGGCGTGATCGTCAATTCCTGCCCGTCGCGGGTGTATGCCGCCGCCTGTCCATCGACGCTGATCGCCGAAATCTCGAAGCCGATCAGGTCGAGGTTGAGGCTGCTCAGGTTTTGCGTCGCCTGCGCTTCGATCAGCACGTCGCCGTTCAGCGTGCCGCCCGCAGGATCGACAGTCAGGTTCAGCGTATAGTGCTGCACGTCGTAGCCGCCGTTGCCGAAGCCGGGATAGAGCGAATCGCCGATGCCGGGCGCGCCCGGTTCGCCCGTTTGCGCAAACGCCGTGAGTACGGCGGTGAGGATCAACACCAGTGCGCCGAAGACGCCGAGTTTAGGCATGACAGACTCCCATCTGAAGCTGCTCGTGCCTATGATACACCCGAATGGGCGAGCGGTTGATCCGGCATCAGTACTACGGGGTGGTTGCTAGCTGAAACGGGTTGGACTCTCGGTGTGCCGGTTTGCCCGCGTTGTATCAACGCGGGATGCGCAGGCGGCGCAGCTCGTCGACGCCGCGAGCAAGCAGCTTGTCGAGAATCTCGAAGATTTCCATCGCGTCGCCTTCGACCAGCCGCACGCGCCCGCGATAGGCTTCGCGCACGCCGTCGATCACCTCCCAGGGGTCGTCGCCGGGTCCCGTCACCTGATGATTGACGATCACGCCGCCGAGCGCCAGCGGCAGATAGATGTAGACCAGGTCGGGTTCATCCTGCCCGGAAAGCCAGCGCATCATGCGGTTGGCGTAGTTCGCGCGTTCTTCGTCGCTGCCGAGGTCAACCTTGACGCGCGAGCGTATCAGGTTGAAGCCGACGAAGATCGCATCGCTGATCAGCGGGTCGAGCAGATGCCTGCCGACGATCTCGCCGGGCATGTCTTCAGCGATCTGCGGGTCGTGCGCCAGCACCTGGCACAGCGCCTGAAACCAGCCCTGCTCCTCCATCCGGTATTTGGGATCCAACTGCGAGCGGTCGTCGAGTGTGTACATCAGCATTTTGGCGATGGCGGCGGTCTCGCCAGGGTGCAGGGGCAGCCCGCGCATGGCGTAGCGTTCATCGACGGCGGTGAGCAGCGAATTGTAGACCGCCGCGCGTGTGAAGGTGGCTGCCATGTGACGCGCCTCGTCGATTTTGCTGAGGATGTTGAGGCGCTCGTCGCGCATTTTCTCCTGTGTCCACAGGACTTCGTAGCTGGGCTTCAGCCTCTCCTTGAGCCTGGGCAGTTCCCTGGCGTTGATGTCGAACGGCAGCGTGACATACGGCGGCGAGACGTTATTGTCGGCATCGACCCAATCGACATCGCGCAGCGCCTGCAGCTTGAAGGGCGACGCCGCCAGCGCCGACGGCGGCGCGCCGCGCACCACGCTGCGTATCTGCTTGCCGGGGCGGCTGCGGTGTCGCACCGTGACTCGTATCGGAATGTCATTGGCGGGCTGGGTCGGCGGCAGGGCGACCAGCGGCAGGCGCATCACGCCGACTTCGCCGGGGGTCATCGTCCGCGACACGTCTTTCTGCGGTGCGTGCAGCTTGATCGAGCCGCCGTCCGGGTTACGGCTTGGCAGGTTGAGCGCGACACGAACTTCCATGTTCTGGTCGGTCATGCTTTGCAGGATGAGGATGACCTCGAACGGCTGGTTGAGGTAGGCGCTGCGCGGGAAAATGCCGAGCGCCGCCTGCAGCACATTGCCGTAGGTAATGCGCAGCCCCCCGGCGATAGCGCCGAGCACGTCAGGATACATGGGTTCAAACTGAAGGTTTTTGCTCATGGTTTATTCGCCCAGATACGAACCGTAACGTTGTCCGGTGCGTGCGATCACCGAGTGAATCATCTCATACAGCGGCTGCTCTGCCTCGCCCATCTCGTCGGCGCGCTGTTTGAGCGCCGTGCCGACCGCGTGCAGCAGCGCCGCCGGGTCTTCGTGTTCCAGCGTCAGTTGGTCGTTGATCAGCACCGCGCCGATCACCAGCGGCAGGTAGACGCGGCTGAAATCCAAATCGCGTTTCTCACTCAGCAGCGCGATCAACTGCTCGCGGTAGGTTTCGCGTTCCTCGGCGCTGCCGGGGTCCTCGCCCGTCCCTTCGGTCACCAGGTCGAAGCCGAAATCAACCGCGTCGCGCAGCAAATCTTCGTAGATATAGCGCGGGATGACCTGCGCCGGGTAGGTGGCGGCGCGCTCGTCGCGTTCCAGCGTGGTGATGAAGGTGCTGAACCAGTGCGGGAAGGCGGGCGGCGTCTCGAAAGTGAACGGGTCGCGCTGGAGCAGGGCTTCCACGTCGTAGCCGCGCGCGGCGATATTGCCGTGCGCGTTGAAACGCGGCGTGGCGTATTCCAGCACCAGCGTCATCAGCTTGGCGATGGCGGTCGCTTCGCCGTCCACAAGCGGGTAACCTGCCGCCGCGAAGCGCTCTTTGGTCGTCTCCATCAGCGGCTTGAACAGCAGCGATCGCTTGAGCTTGGGCAGGGTGTTGACCTGCACCAGCGGACCGAAGCGGTGCAGCAGCAGGCGGTTATCCTGATAATCGCTGACTTTGCAGACGCTGACCCAGCCGGGCGTGAAATCGGCAATTTTGCCGAGCGTGCCCGACATGACCGTCACCGGCACGTCGAACAGATTGCGCCCGAAGTGCTTGCTGGTGGTGTAGCTGAGGGTTTTCAACTCGTCGATGCGGGCGCGGGCGTCGTCGGTCAGGCGCTCCGGCTCGACTTTGCCGCCGCCGCCGTTCTGGCGTATCCGGCTCGACTTGCCGAGCGGCTTGACCTCGACTTCCACGCCGATCCTGTAGCCGTCGCTGATCGCCGTGTCCGGCAGGGTGGTCACCGGCAGCACGACGCAGCCGACTTCCGCCCCCTTGACGGTGACGACGAGGCGCTGTTCCTTCATGATGAAGCGTTCGCGCTGGCGTTTGGCGTCGGCGCCGGGCAGATGCACCGCCATCATCACGTCGATAGCGCTTTCGACGCAGTTCTGCACCAGCAGGATCACTTCGAACGGTCGCCCGGCGCGGACAATGCGCGGGCGTGCCGCTACTGCCACCTGCGCCGCGCCAATGTTGCTTCGATCGCCGCCGGTGATCATTCCGAGGATGTCTGGGTAGTTAACGGAATCGGGCATAGCGAACGTTAAATCTCAATGTTATCCCTGGTTACAGTATAGCAAGTTTTTAATGGTATCGGGTGGACGCGGATACGGGGTCGGTGAGGGAAGCGTTCGAATTTACAGAATTGCGGAAACCGGGGTGATTTTCACAGTCGCCGGCGGCAGGCTGCCGGGACGCGCATCGCTGACCGGAACATTTTTCTTACGCAGTGAATTTCGGTGTTATGATACGTGGAAATCAGGAGGCGAGGCGACGATGGACTACTCGATCCAGGAATTCTACCAGCACCTTGCGCCCGATTATCACTTCATCTTCAGGGACTGGGAAGCGTCCGTCCGGCGGCAGGGCGACGTGCTCGACGGGCTGATTCGCGCCGAGCGCCCGGACGCCGACTCGGTGCTGGACTGCGCCTGCGGGATCGGCACGCAGGCAATCGGGCTGGCGCTGCACGGCTACAACGTGCGCGCGACCGACCTCAGCCCGGCGGCGGTGCGACGCGCGCGCACCGAAGCGCGCAACTTCGGCGTGAAAATCTTCTTCGGCGATGCCGACTTCCGCGATCTGGCGCGCGAAGTCGACGGCACGTTCGACGTGGTGCTGGCGTGCGACAACAGCATCGCCCACCTGCTCACTGACGGCGACCTGACACTGGCGGCGGCGAGTATGCGCGAGAAGCTGCTGCCCGGCGGGCTGCTGATCCTGAGCATCCGCGATTACGATGCGCTGGTGCAGGAAAAGCCGCGCGTTCAGCCGCCCAATATCCTCGATACGCCGGAAGGGCGGCGCGTCTCGTTTCAGGTTTGGGACTGGGCGGCGGATGGGCGCAGCTATACGCTCTCGCATTTCATCCTCAAGCAGAGCGGCGAGCGCTGGGCGACCACCGGCAGCAAGACGCAGCTACGGGCGCTGCAGCGCGCCGAGGTGACCGCCGTGCTGGAGCGCACCGGCTTCGAGAACATTTGCTGGCATATGCCGGACGAGACCGGCTATCACCAGCCGCTCGTCACGGCGCGGCGCGGCTAAACAGACTCAACGCAAAGGCGCAAAGAAAAAGGAAAGACGCAAAGCAGGAATACTCAGTCAGGGCTATCGCTTACGAGACGTATGACCATCGTTTTGAGCGTCCCCGGCTGCCTGTTATCATCACGTCAATTTGAATGGCTCAAGAGGAGCGGAAATCATGCTCAACGTACTGCCGCGCAGCGAGATCGCGCCGGAATACAAATGGAACGCCGAAAGCATCTTCGAGAC
>JADLHH010000320.1 GCA_020848855.1 Anaerolineae bacterium
CGGAGTACCTGAACTATACCGACAACGTCGCTGAGCTGCGCGGCGAAGTCAACAACATGAGCGCCGACGACTGGCTGCAAAACCTGTACGGCGGCTGGCTGTGGACACTGCAACCGTTCGCCGTGCGCGACCCGGCGCTCGTCCCGCCGCTGATGCAGACCGACGCCTGGCGGCGCAAAGACCTATCGACGTTCCTGGGCAGCTATACCGAACTCAAGCACGCGACGCTGCTCTATGCCGAACAGCCGATGGGCGGCTTGGGCGGCGGCGGCATGGAACCGCCGGTCGTCAGCTATACGTACGTCGAGCCGCAGCCGCTGGTGTTCTCGCGGCTGGCGATTGTCGCGGCGCTGCTGGATCAGGGGCTGCTGGATCGCGGATTATATGGCGACGAAACCTACAGTCCGCTCAACGCGGTCCAGTCGGCGCTGAAGACAACATCGATGCTGTCGGCGCTGCTTGCCGAAATGGCGCGCAAGGAAGTCGCCGGGGAACCGCTGACCTACGATGAAGCGTACTTCCTGCAGGAGAACTTCGGGCAGCAGTTGTGGTACATCCGCTACGACGTCGAGCAGTGGATCACCAACCCGCCGGAAACCACGGCGCTGGTCGCCGACGTTGCCAGTAACGCGGCAGCCGGGACAGCGCTCGAACTGGCGGTCGCCAACCCGGACACGATCTACGTGATCGCCAACAGCCCGTATGGGCTGCAGGTGACGCGCGGCGCGGTCTACAGCTACTACGAGTTCACCGTGAATATCGATGGGCGCATGACTGACGACGAATGGCGGCAGCAGGTGGCGGAGGGCACGATCCCGCCGCGCCCGGACTGGGTCGGGCTGTACCTGAGCGAGTAGCGTATCCGAAAGGGTCATCTGTAGGGGCAGACTCGTTTGTCTGCCCCAATTTCGTTTCGGGCGCACACGTGGGTGCGCCCCTACAAATGATTTCGGCGCTAGACCGCCTGCATCGCCGCGTTCAGGGCGTCGCACAGGCGGGCGACCGCTTCTTCGAGATCATCGTCGTCCTCGATCTTGGCGAAGCACAGCCGCAGCCCGCGATCATGCGGCGCGTTGGCGTAACAGTCGCGCCCGTTGAAGAAGCTGACCTCGCGCTGCTGCGCGAACGGCAGCAGCTTCGTGGCGGTCAGCGGCTCCGGCATCGTCGCCCAGATGAAGAAGCCGCCACCCGGCGCTGACCATTCCAGCCAGTCCGGGGCATAGCGATCCAGCGACGCGGCGATACGGTCGTGCTTGCGGGCATACAGCCGCCGCGCGCGCTCGACCTGCTCTGCGAATTCGCCGGAACGCATGTAGTCGCCGACCACTTCGGCGACCAGCGCGCTGCCGGCGTCATCCTTGAATTCCTTGAACGCCTGAATCTGTTCGGGCTGCGCCCACACCCAGCCGAGCCGCAGCGATGGCATCAACAGCTTGGACATCGTGCCAACGGTGATCACACGCCCGCTGTCGTCATAGGTCTTGAGGTACGGCGGCGGCGGGTTGTCGCCGTAGTACAGCAGTTGATAGGTCGAGTCTTCCAGCACATGGAAGTTGTGCCGGCGCGCCATCTCGGCGAGCGCGGCGCGGTTGGTCGCCGTGATGCCGGTCGGGTTCTGGAACGACGGAATGGCGTAGACCAGCTTCAGCCGCTCGCCGTAGCGGTCGATCAGGCTTTTGAGTGCGTCGAGGTCGATCCCTTCGGCGCGCAGCGGGACGCCGACCACTTCGACGTGGCTCATCCGCAGGATGCCGACCATGTAGTAGAAGGTCGGGTCTTCGACGACGACCACATCGCCGGGCTTGGTCACGGCGCGACATACCAGATCGGTCGCGGCGATCGCGCCGGCAGTCATCATCAGATGGTCGGGCGTGACGCTCGCCGGGCTGGTCTCGGTCAGAAAGCGGGCGATCTGCTCACGAATGGCGAGGATGCCGCGCAGGTCGCCGCCATACTGCCAGCCCCGCCCGGAGCCGAGCACCTGGGCGGTGAGTTCGCTCAGCCGGTCGCGCGGGACAAGCTCCATGCTGGGGTATCCGGTCTTCAGATCGTACAGAAACGTCATCAGGCTCCACCCGTTTTCAGCTTGGTAACCATGCAGGTCAATTGGGAACACACTCGATTATAGTCCTTTGCAGCGGCTCGCTGCCTGTCGTATACCCATATTGGTTCGCAGAAACCCGGCTCATCCCCTCCCTCGCGCTTGCTCCGAAAAAGCATATCGGACTAAGATGATGCTGTATCGAGTGCTGCCGGGAGCAAGCAGCCAGTGGGTGACTTCATCCGTTTCATCCTGACCGGGGCGGACAGCCTCAGCCTCGCCGACATCGAGCGTGGGCTGAAGGAGATCGACGCCGAATTTTCGATCCACGCCGACAGCGCCGCGCCGACCAGCGGCGATGTACTCTACGGCTCGGATATCTACGGCGAAGTCGAGGTCAATCACGCTGACGATCAGGTGCTGCGCGAGGATATCGACGACCTGCGCGAACAGATCGCCGAGCTGGACGACGAAGGCACGGCAGTCGTCCTGCAGGCGCTTGACGGCGCGACCGGCATGGTTGCCCTGCGGTTGTCCGAGGCGGGGCTGGAACATTACGACCGCATCGACCCGTTCTGGGACTGGCTGTTCGACCATTTCGCGGGTTTGCTGCAGGTGGACGAAGAAGGCTACTACCAGGGCGACGAGCAGGTGTTGTTCGTCCCCTGGTGAATGGGGCAAGCTGTAACAATATCGTAATGTGCGGCGTTTCTCATCGGAAATGCTCTTAGGCGAGTATCGCCAGATTCGCGCCTTGTGTATAATGATTTCAGATCGCTTTGAGGCAGGGGGTTTTCGAATGAAACGAATTTTGATAGTCGGTTTACTCCTCGTCATGATTCTGAGCACAGCAGCGCCCAGCTTCGCGCAGAGCAGCGCCGTTGCGTCGGTCAACACCGGTGCGCTCAACGTCCGCACCGGTCCCGGTATGGGGTACGGCGCAATCGTCTCGCTGCCGTTCGGCTTCGGCGTCGAAATGGTCGGACGGAATGTGCAGGGCAACTGGATTCTGATCAAGCTGACGAACGGCGTCACGGGCTGGGTCAACCTGAGCTATCTGTTCACCCAGTACCCGACCCGCAGCCTGCCTGTTACCGAAGCGCCAGTCGCGCCGACGGTCGCGCCGACGGGAACCACCGCCGGGGCATATGCGGGCAACATCCGCACCGGCGCGGGTCCAAACGACCCGATCATCGTCACCGTGCCGCTCAATACGCCAGTCGTCCTGCTGGGACGGAACTACAACGGTACGTGGGCGAAAGTCCGGCTGAATAATGGCACCGAAGGCTGGATCGAAACCTGGGCGCTGGTGACAACCGTGCCTGTGCGCAGCCTGTCCCCGGCGGACGGCAGCGTGTTCGTGCCGGGTGCCCCGTCCGTGCCGACTTCGCCCGGCGGTGGAACCGGCAGTCTGCAGAACTATGTCGTCCAGCGCGGCGATACCCTGTGGGCGATTGCCCAGCGCTTCGGCGTCAGTGTCTATGCGATTGCCCAGGCGAACGGCATCTATAATACGAACTTGATTTACGCGGGTCAGACCCTGGTCATTCCCGCCTAAAACCGACTATTCAGGGGGTGCGGGTTCAACACGCCTCCGGTTGAAAGCCCGCACCTCCTCTAGTCTGGTTTCCGCACCAACGCATCGCGCCGGCGAAAGCCTGCCGCGTACCGGCGTCGGTTTGTTGTCCCCCGATCTGTCCCGCAACCCACTTCTCAGGCTGATCTGCTCAGGCGGTGAATAGCTGCTGCTCGGCGAAATCGAGCGCGGCGGCGGCTTTGGCAGCGTCCGCGCCGCCCCCACCCTGCGCCATCTGCGGCTGCCCGCCGCCCCGCCCGCCGTCGATGGTTTCCAGCGCTGCCCTGAGCAGTCGGTTCATGTCGTGCGGCAGGTCGGCGCTGCGCGCGAACACCATCTGCGCGCGCTCGCCGGTCGTGGACAGCAGCGCGACCATGCCGGGGTTCTGGGTGATGCGCGATGCCAGCACGCGCACATCAGCGAAATCGCGGTCAGGGAAATTCTGCTTGACGACGCGCACGCCGCCGCGTTCGGGCGCTTCGGCAGCCAGCCGTTCAGCCTCGTAGTCGAGCAGCAGCCCGTTGGCGGTTTTGTGCGCCCGCTGCACGGCTTTGAAATCGTCCTGAAGCCTCGCCACCGCCTGCGGAATCTCGCCGAGCGAACACGTCAGGTCAGCGGCAAGCTGGTTGGCGATGGCGTTCTTCTCGCGGTAATCGCGCAGCGCGCGCCCGCCGCAGCGAAATTCGACACGGGCTTTTTCGCCGCGTTTCTCGATCCTGAGGATTTTGATCAGCCCGATTTCGCCGGTGCGGGCGACGTGCGTCCCGCCGCAGGCGGTCACGTCGAAGCCGTCGATGTCGATCACGCGCAAGCCGCCGGTCAGCAAATGTTCGGGCAGCTTGCGGATGCGTACGCCCTCGGCATCATCCGGCTGGATGATACGCGCCATCACCGGGCGGTCGCCCCAGACGACATCGTTTGCGAGCGCTTCGACCGCCCCCGCCACATCATCCACGATGCTGGCGCGGTCGAGGTCGATGGTCACGCTGTCGCCGCTGAGGTGGAAGCCAACCGTGTTCGCCCCGGCGACCTGCACGAATGCCTGCGACAGAATGTGCTGCCCGGTATGGTGCTGCATCAGGTCGAAACGCCGCGCCCAGTCGATCTCGCAGGTCGCCTCGTCCCCGGCGACTTCCGCCGCCAGCACATGCACGACCGCGCCGTCGTCCTTGCGAGTCGTCACGTCGATGACGGACACGCCGTTGATCGTGCCGGTGTCGTTGGGCTGACCGCCGCTGGTCGGGTAAAAGTACGTCCGGTCGAGGATTACCGCCGGGCGACCCTCGTCGCTTAGCCGCTCCACGATCCGGGCTTCAAACGCGCGCGTATAGGAATCGTCATAGTACAGTCGCATCATGCCATCCGTTTTTACAGTCTTTTTACAGCCACAAATATACCTTTTGCGACGCTGATTGCGACAAAACCTTTAGTTGCCGTTGCCCAATATTACGGGGATAATGGGATTCAACAATCCTCTTTCATAGACGCTTACACGGAGGAACGATGAAACGTTTCTTGTTCTTATTCATCGCCGCAGCGCTCCTGCTTCCTGGCGTCGTGCTGGCACAGGGCGACACGCTGAGCCGCACCGAAATTACGCATCTGTCCAGCAGCGTCGTGCTGATCGTGACGCTCGACCGCAACGGCGACTCGCTCGCCAGCGGCTCCGGCACGATCATCTCGCCCACCGGGACGATCTACACCAACCGGCACGTCATCGAGGACGGCGTCGATTTTGCCATCCTCACGCCGGCGGATATCGGCGAACAGGCGGAGCTGACGTATTTCGCCTCGCTCACGCTGGTTCATCAGGAAGTCGATTTCGCCGAGCTGCAAATCGACCGTGACGCCAACCGCCGACCGCTGAACCCGTCGTCGCTTCAGCTTCCGTTCGTCTCGCTTTCGGACACACTGCCACAAATCGGCGACCGCGTCTTCGTGTTCGGGTATCCCGACCTCGGCGACGCACACATGGTGATGACCAGCGGCTCGATCACGACCATTGAGAACGACACGTTCAACAATCAGCGCATCCCATTCTGGTATCAGACCGACGCGCAGATTTCGCCCGGCAACAGCGGCGGTCTGGTCGTTAACGCCGATGGCGAGATGATCGGCATTCCCACCAGCGTGCGCTCGGAAGAACGCACGCTGGGCCGTCTGGGCGCGATTCTCGGTCTCTCGGCGATTCGCGCGGTGGTCGAAGGCGAGCAGGGGCAAGCCGCCCCCACAGCCGCGCCGATCACCAAAGGGACATTGACTCCGCCGCAGGCGACCGAAGCGGTCGAGCAGACACTCACCATCGAGATCACCAGCGTCGAGGACAACTACGAATACAACGACACGGTCGGCATGATGATCCACACCAGCGCGCAGGCAACCGGCTTCCTGAATGTGCCGCTGCGGGCGGCGGTGTTCGCCTTCTGGGAGGACGGCTCGCCGATGATCGCGAGCAACCGCGCCAACGACGAAGCGCGCACCGTCGACGGTCAGCTTACATTGCAGCAGGTCATTACGCCCAACTTCGACGACACGGTGTGGGACGATCTGTGGTATTTCCTGCCCTACAACGTCTTCCCGGAAGGTCAGCGCGGGACGTTCCCGGCATACCTGGAGGCGCAGATCGGCATCGATGGCGAAGACTTCATCGTCTTCAGCAACCAGGTCAATTTCGACTACACGTTTTCCGACCAGCAGTTGATCGCGGATATCACCGACGTGGAGCATAACGTCACGATGGACGGACTGACCGGTATGCTGGTGCATTCGCGCCTGACGATCCTCGGCTATGCCAACGAGGACATCCGAGTTGCGCTGTTCGTGTACTGGGAAGACGGCTCGACGATCTCCGGCGAGGACGCCCCGGACGACTTCCGAACGACTTCGGGCGACCTGACGGTGCAGACCGTGATCACGCCGTCGCGGGATGAATCGCTGTGGGAAGACCGCTGGTTCTTCCTGCCCTACGACTACTTCCCTGGCGGTTTGCACGGCGAGCAGAATGCCTTCGCAGAGATCGAAATCGGGGTGGATGGCGAAGGCTTCAGCAGTTGGAGCCAGGACGTCTCGTTCATCCTGACGTACCCTGATTAACGACGCAGCAGACAGGAAAAGCGCGGGTGAATGTACAGATTCGCCCGCGCTTTTTGATTCGCCTTACGGCAGGTCGCTGAAGAAGTGTTTGAGCACGGCTTCGGCGGGCTTGTCGTGGAAGCTGTAGCTCGTGTCGGTCGCACCGCCCTGGTTCGGATCGGTCGAAAGCGACCACCAGAACACACCTTCCCACCACGGCTTGCCCTGGAACGACTCAAAGAACGCCTGATATGCGTCCGCCTGCTCCTGCAGGTCGATATCGCCCTGCAGCGACCAGAAGCCGGGCAGGATGTTCGTGCCGTCCACGCTCATGTAGCCCACTTCGGTGATGATGATCGGCTTGTCCCAATTCTGCGACAGCCCATCGAGGAAGGTGACGGTCGGCAGCCAGCCGAGCTTCATCTGCGCCAGCGTGGGCGACTTCGTCAGCGTGACGCCGAAGTAGGCATCAACGCCGATCGCGTCCATCTCGTCCCACCACGTCACCTGAAGCGGCTCGACGTATGCGAGCGAGGCGTAGGTCAGCGGTCCGTGATAGACCGCCCGCACCTGCCGGATGATCTCGCGCCACTCGTCGGCGCGATGCACCGTGCCCTGCAGTTCCGTTCCGATGGTGAAATACTCGGCGCGAGTTTCTTCCGCGATTACCGCGAAATGCGTGATCATCCGGGTGTAGCTGTCGAACCAGGCAGCCCACGCCGCTTCATCCGTGCCAAAGCCGATGTTGAAGCGCCCGGTGGTCGCGTCCGGGTGGTCGATGGGATCGACGTGCGGCTTAAGGTTGACTTTCAGCCCCAGATCGTGCGCCCGCTGGATGACATGCCTCAGGTCGGCGTCGCTGGCGGTCGCCACGTCGTCGGCGCAGCTTATTTCGGTCGAAATGATCGTGTCCTGGTAACAGGTGACGATCACCGCCAGCCAGTCCGCGCCGGTCGGGGCGGCGATTTCAGCGAGCGTCCGATCCGAATCGGCGCTGGAGAACTCGCCGACGTGAAACGATTCGTAGCTGATCCCCTTCTGGAAACCGTCGGGGAACGGCTGGCGCGGCGCGCTCGCCTGCACGGGCGGCGACAGCAGCGTGATGAACAGGACAAATACGCCGACGACGGCACACGGAACGGCGAGAACTGCGCAGCCGACACGCCGCCAGGTGAGCCGAAAGCGTCGGGGTTTCGATTGCGATGCCTGCGCATCGCTGATATTCGGGGTCATGGAACGACAACAGTGCCTTTCGCACACGGACTCACAGTAAGGCGGTTCATTATAAATCCGGCAGGTGCAGAGGCAATATCCGCTTCCGAGGGCAAAGTGACGTCTATCACCCGGCAGCCGGAAGGGCGACGGTCATAACCTGCCGCGTCCTTCCGGCACACCGGATTATCATCTATTCGTAGCGCAGCACGTTCAGCGGCTTTTCGCCGGACGCGCCCCACGCCGTCGAAATCGCGGCGATCAGCGCGACTATCACGCACAGCAGCATGAGGATGAGCGCCGCGCCAATCGGAATCGCCGAGCCGGGCGCGCCGGTCACACCGATCAGCGCGACCAACGCGACCAAGCCGATGCCAACGCCGATCAGCCCGCCGATCAGCCCCAGAATCCCGTTTTCGAGCAGGATCATGAACAGCACGCGCTCACGCTGCAAGCCGACCGACTTCATCACGGCGATCTCGCGGCGGCGCTCCATCGTCGTCAGCGCGACCGAGTTGGCGATCACGATGCCGCCGACGACCAGACCGAGCGTTGCGACCATCGTCGGGAACGCCGTAAACGTGCCGAGCAGAGTCGTGATCAGCCGGGTGATCATCGCATTTTCGATCACGAACACGCCCAGCGTGCCGGAAAGCGCGCGCCGCAGCGCCGGAACCTGATCCTTGTCGACGTTGGCGAGGATGCTCACGCCCGTCGGTGAAATATCGGACGGGAAGGCGTCAATCGGCACGTAGCTCTGGCTCTCGAATCCCATCTGGAAGCCGCCGGCGGCGGAGATGCCGACGACCTCGAACGTGACCTCGTGAGTCTGGCGGCTGCCGCCCAGCAATCCGCCACCACTTTCGATTTCGAACGTGAGCTTATCGCCCACGGCTATCCCGACGCGCTCAATATAGGTGTTGTCGCCCAGCACCATCACCGGCTGACCGGCGTCGTCCGGGGTAAGCTGCCGCCCAGAGTCGAAGGTGCGCTCTGGCAGCGAGTCCAGCTCGCGGGCATCGACGCGCCCGACGACCTGCTGGAAGATGGAAAACAGATCGACATCCTCGCCGCCTTCGCCGGACGGTCCGACGATCACCGCAACTTCCAGCGATTTCAGCCGCTCGCGGATGTCATCCGGCGTGAGTGTGATGTCTCCTTGCTGAATCGACAGCAGGTTCATGCTGTAAGACTGCTGAACCTGGTAGCTCGCTACGCCTTCGGTTTCATTCAGCACGCGCTCGATGCCGGGAAGCTGGATGGGCAAGCCGACGCTGATGGTCACGTTACCGCCGCTGGCTTCTTCCAACGAGAATTGCAGCAGGTTGTTGACCGAATCCGCCAGCAGCGTAATCGTACTGAGCGAGAACACGCCCACGACCAGCGCCAGCAGGGTCATCGCCGCGCGCCCGCGCCCGGCGAGCATCTGCCGCAGCGACAGCTTGAGGTCGATCACGCCGAACGACGGCACGAAATGCCCGACCAGCCAGATCAGGAATGTGAGTAGCAGGTAGAGCACGCCCGCCGCAACGAACGCGCCGACCACAATCTGCAGCGCCGTTGTGAAACTGCCGAGAATCGTCTGCGCGATCAGGCTGAGCACGAGGATGATCACGACCAGCGCCAGCAGCGTCCGTATGCGCCCGGCTCTGGGGATGACGGTATCGGTCGGGCGCAGCACGACGCCGGGGCGCACCTGCCCCGCCGTCAGCGTCGGCAGGAAGCCGAACACGGTCGTCACGACCACGCCGACCAGAAAGCCGGTGATAGCTGGCTGCGCGGCGATCATGAACTCCAGGTTGGTCGCCAGCAGGCGCTCCGCCGCGCCGCGAATCACGAAGACCGCGCCCCAGCCGAGGACAATACCGAGCAGGCTGCCGAGGATGCCCATCAGCACGGCTTCCACCAGAAACAGGATAGTGATCTGCCCCGCCTGCAAGCCGAGCGTCTTTAATACCGCGACCTCGACCGTGCGCCGCCGAACGATCACCTGCATGGTGTTGATGATGCCGATGCTGCCGATCAGCAGCGATAGCAGCCCCATGACCGTCACCAGTTGGTTAATGTTATCCGAAAGCGCGGTGTAGCTCTCGCGCAGGTCTTCGGTGTTGGTAGTGTTGATCCACGGGAAAGCCGCGTTCAGCCCTTCATTGACGGTCGTCACCTGCGCCGGGTCAGCAAGCCGGACGAAGATCATATCGGCTTGCGGCACAACATCCGCGAACAGCGCCGTGGCGGATTTGTCCAGATAATAGAAGCCGAACAGCGAGACGAACATGTCGGACGCCGGGTTTCGCACTTCCTGTCCGGTATCGACAATGCCGCGCACGGTGAAATCGGCATCCGAGCCGGCAATCCTGACCGTATCGCCGACGTTTGCCTCAAGCGCCTGATTGACGAAATCGCTCAGCACAATATCGGTCGGCTCAGTAATCAGTTCCGACAGCGGCGTGCCATCCTGCGCCGTGATCGTGCTGTAGAACGGATACAACTGCGGGTCGACCAGGATCGGGATGACCTGCACGGCTTCCGTGCCGGTCGAAGGCAGCACCAGCGTCGTCCCGTTGCCGCCGCCCATGAATACTTCGATGGAGTCCGCCAGCGGCTGGCGATACGTGACCTGCGCGCCGGGAGCGTTCTGTTCCAGCCACGCTTCAATCGCCTGAATACCGGCTTCGCTGATCTGGTAGGTATCGGTCTCCTGCCCGAAGATCGAGGAATCCTGCCGGTTCAGGTAGCCCTGCTCGGTCGCCTGCTCGACGGTATCTGCCCCACCGCGCGCCACGAATGTCGAAGCGGACTGGATCGAAATGTCGCCGCGGTTGCTCTCCTGAAGCCCGCCCACCAGCGTACTCTGGATCATCACCGCCAGCGTTTGCAGCGAGACAATCGCCGCCACGCCCGCCGCAATGCACAGCAGCGCGAAGAACGTGCGCTGCCCGTTGACGCGCAGGTCGTTAATCGAGTGTCGAATATAGAACGCGAAGTTTTCGAGCATCACTCGCCCCCTTGAGCGTGCGGCATCCGCAGTTCGCCGGTGGCGCGCTTATCCTTGAGGACGCGCACGGCAGCCTGCTGCGCCGTCGAGCGCGGGTCTGCGTCGTTGGCGATACGCCCGTCCACCAGCGTAATCAACCGGTCAAGCTGCGATGCCACGTCGGGGTCGTGCGTGACGATGATCACCGTCGTGTTGGTCTGGCGCTGGACGCCGCGCAGCGCTTCCATGACGGTGTCGCTCGCCTCGCTGTCGAGGCTGCCGGTCGGCTCGTCGCACAGCACCAGCGGCGGGTTGTTGGCGAGCGCGCGGGCAATTGCCACGCGCTGCTGTTGACCGCCGGAAAGCTGTGTCGGGCGGTGATGCAGCCGGTCGCCCAACCCCAACATGTCGAGCAGTTCCCTGGCGCGCTTGTTGGCATTGCCCTTGTGATTCGTCGAAAACTGCATCGGCAGCGCCACGTTTTCGAGCGCGGTCAGCGTCGGAATCAAGTTGAAGAACTGGAAGACGAAGCCGATCTTCTCGTTGCGGACGCGCGTCAGGGCACGCTCGTTCATGTTGGTGATGTCGGTTCCGTCGATGAAAACCCTGCCCCCCGTCGGCACGTCCAGCCCGCCGATCAAGCCGAGCAGCGTCGATTTACCGCTGCCGGACGGTCCAATGATGCCCATGAATTCGCCCCGCGAGACCGAAAAGGAAACCCCGCGCAGCGCATGAACGGTGACTTCCCCCAGCTTGAGTTCTTTGCGCAGGTCATCGACGCGAAGTACGGTGTCGCTGCCATTGGACTGTGCCATCGTTTTCCCTTTTGACTCCACGTGGTTTGCTACATTGTGACTATATACGTGAATGATGTATTTCAGGTAGCGAGATTTCCCGCAGCGGGCGGTTACGGAACCGTAATCCGGCTGTAACCCTGCCGAAACCGTCAGAGGACAATGTACCATAAGCTGCGCTATGATAAATGGCGGTGGCAGTTAATAGATGAGGTTTTCCTCTCATGTTACCGAAATCGATCCGTTGGCGGCTCCCACTGACTTATGCCGGCATCGCGCTGCTGGCGTCGATTGTGCTGGGCGCGGTGCTGTTGACGACTCTACGCGGTTATTACACCATGCGCGAACGCGAGAACCTGTACGGTAACGCCCAGTTGATCAGCGAGATGGTCGCCCGGTCGCGCGCTCGCGGATCATCGGATGCGGTCATCGCCTGGCAAATCAACACGCTGTCGTTTATCTCGCAGGCGCGCATCCAGTTGTTCGACGAACAGGGCGTATCGCTGGTCGATTCAGGAAATCCAGCCGAAAAACAGGTGATCACGCTTGAAGCCGGCGCGCTGCCGCCGGATGCCGAGACGATCTACTTCTCCGGGACGCCGCTGCTGGCGCAGCCGGAGATACGCGATCTGGCGCAGCGCTTCTGGGTGACGCGCGCCGACCAGGATAACCTGCTCATGCAGCCCGCCAGCCCCGTGACAGCCGGAAGCGACGCCCCCGCCACCTTCTCCGTCGCCGTTGCCGGCACGCCGTTCGGCATCGGGCTGCGACGCGAACTCAACCTGAACCGCCGCTCGGACGAGTCGGTTATGGTGTCCGTTCACGACCGCGACAACAACCTGATGGGGTCGGTCGAAGTCTCGAACGGACCCGCTTACGGCACAGAGATCATCGACGGCATGACCTCGGCGCTGGTCATCGCCGGCGCGGTCGCCGTCGTGCTGGCTGCCGGCGCGGGCTGGGTCATCAGCCGCGCCATGACCCAGCCGCTGCTCATCCTCACCCGCGCCACTGCGCGGATGGCGGAAGGTCAGCTTTCGACGCGCGTCGCGCTGACGCGCAGCGATGAATTCGGCACGCTGGCGCACTCGTTCGATGAAATGGCGCAGCGCGTCGAGGCGACCGTCGTCGCCCTGCGGCGCTTCGTCGCCGACGCCGCCCACCAGATTCACACGCCGCTGACGGCTGTTCACGCCGACCTCGAACTCGCCGCCAGCGAGCCGGACGAATCGCGTCAGGAGATGTTCATCCAGCGGGCGATGACTCAGCTCAAGCGGCTGGAAGCGCTGACCAACGATCTGCTCGACCTGTCGCGGCTGGAGGCGCACATCGGCGACAACCACCGCGCCGTCGTCGACCTGGTACTGCTGGTACGCGAAATCAGCGAATCGTTCGCCTCGCGGGCGGAGCAAGCCGGGATCGCCTTCAATATCGAAGCGCCGGACGAGCCGATTCGCGCGCTGGTCAACGAGACCCAGTTCCGCCACGCTATCGGCAACCTGCTCGACAACGCCATCAAGTTCACGCCGGAAAACGGCATGATCACCGTATGCGTGCGCCGCGTGGGCGAAAGCGTCGAACTGACCGTGAACGACACCGGCATCGGCATCGCCGCCGAAGACCTCTCGCAGCTTTTCAACCGCTTCCACCGGGGGCGCAACGCCGCGCCCTACCCCGGTAGCGGCTTGGGGCTGGCGATCATCAAGGCGATTATCGACGGGCATCACGGGCAGATCAGCGTCGAGAGCAGCGCCGGGCGCGGCACCCAATTCGCACTCCGAATCCCCGCAGGAATCGCATGACCACCGCTCACATTCTCCTGATCGAAGACGACCCCGCCGTCGCCCGCAGCCTTCAGGATGGGCTAACCCGCGACGGCGGCTACCCGGTGACGTGGAAAGCGTCCGGTGGCGAAGGCATTCGCTTCGCCCGCGACCAGAACCCGCACCTGATCATCCTCGACGTGCGCCTGCCGGATGGCTCCGGCTTCGATTTCTGTCGCCAGATGCGCCAGTTGGGGCTGCGCCAGCCGATCC
>JADLHH010000321.1 GCA_020848855.1 Anaerolineae bacterium
GCGGAACGGCGAATGAAGCTGGTTGATGCCGGGGAAGCCGTAATACAGCACGGCGTAGGTCGGCAAGCCGAACATGAACGTCAGCGCGGCGACTGCCAGCAGCGCCAGGATCACCTGCTGGGCGGTGCGCCGCCGGATCATGCCGTAGAGCGCCAGCGCCAGCGGCAGAATCCCCACGTACAGCGCCGCTTCGACGTAATTACGCTCGACGCCCCAGTAGGTATTGGTCAGCGGATCGCCGTCGGCGTTCAGCACCGGCGTATCGGTTAGCGAGACGGTCTGCCCGGTGAACACGTCGAGATAGCTGTGCTGCGCCGGGCTGCCGTAGAAATTCGGCATCACGAACTGGATGGCGTCGCGCGCCGGCAGCGCCCAGCCCCGCACCTGCTCCAGCGACGCCGCTTCAGAGCGGAAATTATCCTGCGCGGCTTCGAATATCGGGATGAACTGCACCGCGCCCACGCCCATGCCCAGCGCGATCCTGACGACGACCAGCACGCCGCGTCCGATCACGAATCGTAGGGGCGCACGGCCGTGCGCCCCTACCGAACGCGATTTCCACCATTGATAGACCAGCCGCGCGGCGGTGGAGTACGCCGCCACGATCAGCGTGTAGTAGAGGATCTCGACGTGCCCCGCCAGCACGCAGCAGCCGAGCGCGATTGCCCCGATGGCGACCCAGGGCGCGCTCGCCGGACGCCCGCGCAGCGCCGGACGCCGGGTGATCACGAACTCGATCATCAGCAGGATCAGCGGCAGCCACACCGCCGCCGCCACGATCATCGGGAACACGGCGCTGATCACGAAAAACGCGCTCAGTTGGTAGACCACGCCCGCGACTGCGCCGCCCGGTCGCCGGATGCCCAGCCCGCGTACGAACAGGTACATGAAGATGCCCGCCAGCCACAACTGGCTGACCATGAACCAGCCGTAAGCCGCCGCCAGCGGCAGCACGTAGTAAATCAGGCTGAAGGGATACAGGGTCGACTGCTGCCCGGCGGCGAAAAAGGCGATCCCGCTGAACTGGTACGGGTTCCACAGCGGGATTTCACCCTCGGCGATGCTCTGGCGGATGAACGTCTTGAATTGGTAATTTTGCAGCACCAGGTCGGAGACCAGCGCGTTATACGGCACGGCTGGCGCGCCGACCTGTTCGCGGTAAGCCGCATACGGCTGGTACTGGTACAGGTTCTCGGCGGGGATCAGCGTCTTGCCACCGACCGTCTGCTGCCCGAACATCAGCAGCGGCAGTGCGAGCAGCAGCAGGACAATCCACAGGTCGCGGGAGTAGCGCCGCATAAACCCTCTTTCGCAATCAAAACGCGGCAACTATACTCTCTGACAACTTTTCTGTCTATTCTGAGGAAAAAGTGCCGAGTGCTGAGTGCTGGGTTCTGAGGAAAAGCAGTTATCGGCGAGTATTATCGTGTGAACCGGTTTTTTGCTCAGCACTCGGCACTCAGTACTCAGCACTTCCTTTGGAGATCGTTATGCCCGAACTCGCCATTAACCTCGACGCGACCGTCGATTTCCTCGTCGGCTTGCTGAATACCCCCAGCCCGACCGGCTACTACGTCGAAGCGATTGAATACGTCCGGCAGGCGTTCGCCGCTCTCCCGAATCTCGAACTGAGCACGACCAATAAAGGCGCGCTGGTCGCCACCGCGCGCGGCATCGGCAGCGACGCTCCGCGCGGCGTGACGGCGCACGTCGATACGCTCGGTCTGATGGTCAAGGACATCAAGCCGAGCGGACGGTTGAAGCTGACGAGCCTCGGCGGCTTCATGTGGAACGCCGTCGAATGGGAAGGCGTCACCATCCGCACCCACGACGACCGTCGCTATCGCGGCACGGTGCTGCCCAGCAACCCCAGCACCCACGTCAACAACAAGCTCGGCAGCATCGAGCGCACCGCCGACCTGATGGAAGTCCGTATTGACGCGCTCACGACCAGCGCCGCCGAAACGCGGGCGCTCGGCATCGAAGTGGGCGACTTCATTTTTCTCGACCCGCGCGTCGAACTGACCGACACCGGCTTCATCCGTTCGCGCCACCTGGACGACAAAGCCGGAGTCGCGGCAATCTACGGCGCGCTGCTGGCGCTGGGCGAAGCGGGCTTGTCCCCCGCGCAGGACACCACCGTGCTGATCGCCAATTACGAGGAAGTCGGGCACGGCGGCTCGGCGGGACTGCCGATGTCGCTGGCGGAGCTGCTCACGGTCGATATGGCGGCGCTCGGCGAGGGGCAGAACTCCGACGAGTTCCACGTCACTATCTGCGTCAAGGACAGCACCGGTCCCTATCACTTCGAGATGAACAACAAGCTGCGCCGCATCGCCGCCGAACATCACATTCCATACAAGACCGACATTTATCCGTATTACGGCTCGGACGGCTCGGCATACTGGCGCGCCGGCGGCGATGCCCGCTTCGGGTTAATCGGTCCCGGCGTCGAAGCGTCGCACGCCTACGAGCGCACGCATCGCGACAGCCTGCTGCACAGTGCCCACCTGATTGTCCGCTATCTGCTGGATGATGCGGAATAAGGTTGAAAGTTAAAGGTTAAAAGGAACGGCATTGTATGGTTTCAACTTTTAACTTTCCCTACTTTTAACTGAAATCCTTCTTGGAGAACGACCATGACCGAGCGTATTCGCCCCAGACCGATTCGCACCGACGGCAGCGACGCCTTCGCCCACGACACCATGCGCCGCCGCTTGCCCGGTATCATCCGCGACACGCTCGAAATGAACCCGGATTACCCCGACGACATTCGGGCGGCGCTCGACCGGCTGCGTGCCGATCTCGCCGCCAACGCGCCGATCCCGCACATCGACGATCCGGTGTGGGGCGCGCTGTACGCTCGCCACGAGGGCGAAACCTGGCTCGATACCGAATGGTTCTTCGCCGAAACCTACTGCTACCGCCTGATCATCGAGGCGGTGCGCTGGGAGCAGACCGGGCGCGACCCGTTCGCGCCGCACAAGCTCCGCGAGATCAAAAGCGATGCGCTGCGCGACGCGCTGCATCGGGCGCTCGGTGCGCCGGGTGACGAACGGCTCGCCGGGGCGCTGCTGCGGTCGCTGTGGGGCAACCGCATCGACCTGAGCTATAAGGTCGCCGCCGCCCACGGCAGCGCCGGCGAAACCGACGATCTGCTGGTGGACGAGCGCCATGCCGCCGTCGATTATCTGTTCAGCCGCGAGCCGGGCGAGGTGCATCTCGTCCTTGACAACGCCGGTACGGAACTGGCGACGGATTTCGTGCTGGCGGATACGCTGCTCGACGGAGCCGCCGAGCGCGTCATCCTGCACGTCAAGCGCCACCCGACCTTCGTCAGCGACGCCACCTACGACGACGTGCTGATCCTGCTTGCCGAAATGACCGGGCGCGGCGATTTCACCAAAGGCTTCGGCGACCCCGCCAGGGAAATCGGCGCGCGCCTGCAGTCGGCGCTGCTCGACGGGCGGCTGCTGGTCGAGCCGGACATCTTCTGGAACAGCGGCTGGTTTCTGTGGGAGATGCCGCCTCGTTTCGAGAGCTTCTTCGAACAGGCGGCGCTGGTCATCTTCAAGGGCGACGCCAACTACCGCCGCATCGTCGGCGACGCGCTCTGGCAGCCGGAAACCCCGTTCACGCAGGTGACCGACTATTTCCCCGCGCCGCTGCTGGCGCTCCGCAGCCTGAAAAGCGATCCCATCATCGGCTTGCCGCCGGGCATGGCGGCGCGCCTCGACGCCGAAGATGCGCTCTGGCGCGTCAACGGGCGGCGCGGCGTGGCGCAGTTCGCCGGGCGCTGAGCCACCCCGTTCAGGACGCGCTTCTCTTTGCGATCTCGCCCGGTTTGTGGGAGATCAATCGGATACGTATGGTCGCGCAGATTCTGCTTGCCAAAATTCGAATATCCGCATATACTGATATTGTTCATAATTTCACAATATACAGGGATACGCTGTCATGGCGCTTCACCCACCTGCGCCCAAAGGGCATTTTCTCGCGGGCAGTATGCCCGAATTCACCGCCGACACGCTGGCGTTTATGCTGGATATGCGCCGCTACGGCGACATCGCCAGCTTTATGTTCGGTCCCTTCCGCGCCTACGTCGTCAGCAGCCCCGAATACGTTCATCAGGTGCTGGTGACCGACGCCGACAAGTTCTATAAGGCGGCTGGAACCAAGCGGGCGACCAAACTGGTCATCGGCAACGGCTTGTTCACCAACGACGGCGATTTCTGGAAGCGGCAGCGGCGGCTGGTGCAGCCCGCCTTCCATACCCGGCGCATCGGCGCGTATGCGCGGGTGATGGTCGATCACGCCGAAACACTGATGGCGCGCTGGCAGGACGGGCAGACCTACGACATGAGCACCGAAATGCCGCGCCTGACGATGGGCATCGTCTCCAAGACGCTGTTCGACGCCGACGTGAGTGACGATGCCGACAACATCGCCGGGAACGTGACGACGGCGCTGCACATCGTCAATATGCGCCTCAACCGCCTGATCGGCGTTCCCGACTGGGTTCCGACCGCCGAAAACCGCAGCCTGAAGCAGGCGGTGCGGGTTCTGGACGACACCATCCAGCGCTTCATCGACGACCGGCGCAAATCCGGCGAGGACAAGGGCGACCTGCTCTCGATGCTGCTGCTGGCGCGCGACGAAGACGACGGCGGCATGATGACCGACCGCCAGGTGCGCGACGAGGCGATGACGGTGTTTGGCGCCGGGCACGAGACGACCGCCAGCGCCCTGATGTGGACGTGGTATCTGCTCTCGCAGCACCCGGAAATCGAGGCGCGCCTGCTGGACGAACTCGATACCGTGCTGGGCGACCGTCCGGCGGCGCTCGAAGACCTGCCGCGCCTCACCTACACCGAGATGATCGTCAAGGAAGCGATGCGCCTCTACCCGCCCGCCTGGACTCTCACCCGGCAGACGATTGGCGACGTGACCATCGGCGGCTATCCCATCGGCAAGGGCAAAGTGGTCGTCGTCAACATCTACGGGATGCACCACGACGCCCGCTTCTTCCCCGACCCCGACCGTTTCGACCCGGAGCGCTTCAGCCCCGAAAACGAGAAGCTCATCCCGAAGTATGCCTACATTCCCTTCGGCGGCGGACCGCGCGTGTGCATCGGCAACGCCTTCGCCATGATGGAAGCCAAACTCATCGTGGCGACGATTGCCCGACGCTTTCATCTGGCGCTGGCGGCGGATCAGCAGGTGAAGCCGGAGCGCGTGTTCACGCTGCGCTCCAAATACGGGATGCGCATGATCGCCACCGAGCGCGTGCGCGAACCCGCGCCGGCGTAGCGAACCCGTTCGCTGGGTGACCGGAATCAAAAAAGCGCAGGGAGGATAACCTCTTTGCGCTTTTTGTGTCGGTCAATGCCGGATGTCGCTTACTGCTCGGTCTCGGCTTCCGGCTCTTCGGCAGGCTGCTGGTTCTGCTTCGGGATTTCCAGCGCGATTGCCTGCTGGATCAGATCGCGCAGGGCGGCTTCCGGCAGCGCGCCCGGCTGGTTGAAGATCATCGTGCGCTGCTTGACGATCATCAGGTTCGGGATGCTCTGGATGCGGAACGCCTGCGACAAGCCGGGGTTGGCGTCCACGTCGACTTTGGCGATCTTGATCTGACCGGCGAATTCGCCGGCGAGCTTTTCCAGAACGGGCGCGACCATGCGACACGGACCGCACCACGCCGCCCAGAAGTCGACCAGCACCGGCAGGTCGCTGTTGAGGACTTCCTGCTCGAAGGTGGCATCGGTTACGGTCACAGGTTTATTCAGAACAGTCGGTTGATTCACGGGTTTTACGTCTTCCTTACTGATCTCGTCGGTTGGTGTATCGGATACGGTACTGCCGCTCGCCTTGATGGCGTTCTGTAACATTTCCACTGCCAGGGGCAAATCGGTGCCCCAGGGTTTCTGACGCCGCGCGACTTCCTCGCCGCAGTACCAGGCGATCAGCACCGGCTTCTCGCCGACGCCGAAGCGCTCCGCCAGCGCCGGCAGCGTGCGCGGGTCGGCGCGGGCATAAACCACCTTGCTGGTGTCCTCTTTCGCCGCCTTGTCGAAGGCGACGCGAAAATCGCTGCGCAGCCCTTCGCCGGTGGTGAACAGGATCAAAGCCGGTTGCTCGCCGTTCAGAACGCTGTCTAAATTCGTCTCATTTAGGCTAATGGGTTCAGGCATAAGCGCATCCTCGTCCATACGATTATACAGACGCGGCTCATCGCCGGTTCTTACGAACGCCCGCGAATCCATTTTGGATGCTCACACACTTCGGCGCGGAGTCTCGCGGTATGATCGAAGGCAGCGTCCTGAATCGGGCAGCCGGGGTTTCACCAGCCGCCCGATTCCCGATCATCGAGGAACTGAAGTGAAGCATCTGATCGTGAGTTTTCTCGCCCTGCTGGTAATCGGGGGTGTCGCGCCGATCATGGCGCAGCGCGTCGATGCGCCGACGTATGGGCAGTCTGGCGCGTTCGCCGTCGGTACGCGCGAACTGACCATCGACGATCCAACCCGCCCGCTGACCGCGACCCTCTGGTATCCCGCTCTCAACCCGGACGACGCTGAAGCCGTCACCATCTATCGCCTGGGGCTGATCGCCGTGACCGGCAGCGCCCTGCGCGACGCCGAGGTCGATCCATCCGGCGGACCGTACCCGCTGGTGATCTTCTCGCACGGCAACGGCGGAATGCGCTTCCAAAGCCTGTTCTTCACCGAACGCCTGGCATCCTATGGCTTCATCGTCATGGCGGTTGACCACCCCGACGACACGGCGCTTGACGCGCTCGCCGGGACGA